>JAFXHB010000041.1 GCA_017536605.1 Alistipes sp. | reverse complement strand
CCTATATTGGTGATAATGCCGTAGTTAGGCTCGGCAATGGAGCAGAGCAGGGCTATCTCGCGCTGTGCGCTTGCGCCCATCTCAACCACCGCAAATTCGGTTGTGGAGTCCATATCAAGAAGCGTCAAGGGAACGCCAATATGGTTATTCAGATTGCCGCGCGTGGTAGTCAAGACAAACCGCTCCGCCAAGACTCGCGACACCAACTCCTTCGTGGTGGTCTTGCCGTTGCTGCCGACAATCGCAATTATCGGCACCGCAAGCGTGCGACGATGTTCCCGTGCGAGAGCCTGCAAAGCGACAAGCGAATCTTCAACCAAGAAGAGCCTTTCGGCAAGGTCGGGGTTCGCTTCAAGGATATGCGGTGCATCTATCACCGCCGCCGAAGCACCCATACCAAGAGCCTGCACGGCGTAGTTATTGCCGTCAAACTTATCACCCCGCAGAGCAAAAAAGAGTGAGCCCGACTTCACCTTTCGCGAATCGGTAACAACACCCGTAGAGTTCAAAAAGAGGGTATATAACTCCTCTAACCGTTCCTCGTCCATAGTCGCCTTTTGTCTTATATCACGCAAAAGTAGTCATTAAAAAGTTATTCGCCAAATGTTTCCCTGTTTTATCGCTTTTTCGGTGAAAATATGACTTTTAACCTCCATATTCCCTCTATTGTTCGGTAATGCCACAAAGGATGTCCGATTTAACGCCATATAAGCACGAAAAAGTGGTTGTTTTTCCGACAAATTTTATTATCTTTGCCACAAATTTTGACATAGTCAAAGAGAATAGTTGCAGAAAAAATTATAACTACATAAAAATCAACAATATAGATTATGGAAAACAAACTAAAAGAGTTGACCGAGCGCCTCTATGGCGAGGGCTTGGAAAAGGGCCGCTTGGAGGCTGACCGTTTGGTAGCCGAGGCAAAGGAGAAGGCGACCACCATCTTGGCAGAGGCTAATGCCGAGGCGGAGCAGATCGTGAAGAAGGCAGAGGCAAAGGCTGCCGACATCGAGAAGAACTCGATGACCGAGATCACTTTGGCAGGTCGTGAGGCTGTTGCAAAGATTAAGAACGAACTTGCAACCGCAATCATCGCGAAGAGTTCTACCGCTGCCGTGAAGGCTGCAACCGTAGATGCCGAGTTCGTGAAGAAGATGCTTTTGGAGGTTGCCAAGAATTGGTCGGGTGCAGCAGAGCAGGTTTCGCTCAAAGCACTGCTCCCTGCTACGCTTGAAGCAGAGTTCTCGAAGGTATTTGAGGCATCAACAAAGGAGTTGCTCGCCGCAGGTATTGAGGTTGGCTACTCAAAAGATGTTAAGAGTGGCTTCAAGGTAGGTGCAAAAGATGGCGGCTACTACATCTCCTTTACCGACGAGTCGTTTGAGGCTCTCTTGGAGGAGTATCTGCGCGAGAAGGTTTCACAATTACTCTTCGCTTAAAAGTTATGTTCTCATCATCTTATTACGCATTAGTAGCAGGCTTCCGCGAATTTACGCTTGATGCAGAGACCAAAGGTTTCAACATCAACGAGATTCTTGCGGAGGTCAAAGAGGCTCTCTCCGCTTCGGATATGAAGGTGGTGGAGTTGCTCTACGCCTACTACGACTGCGAAAATCTTATTGCCCGCTACAATGCGTCGTCGGCACACAACCCACTCGGACTACTCTCTGCGGAGGAGATTGAGGAGGAGTTGCAACGTCCATCACGCATTATCGCACCTTTGGCAAAGGTTGTCCGTGCCTATGCGGCACCCGACAGCGAGGATGCGGAGGATTTAGACCTCTCGCAGCCATTCGCAAAGTCGCTGATGACAGCCTACTACAAGGTGTGTGAAGGCTCTAAATCGCGCCTCTTGCGCGAGTGGTCGCAGTGCGATCGCGCGATACGCAACATTATCGCCGCCACAGTGGCTCGCTCACAAGATATCGCGATAGATACGGTTGTCGTAGGTGAAGGCTCCGTCGTGGAGTCGCTTCTACGCAGTTCGGCTGCCGACTTCGGTCTGCGTGCCGAGTTGCCTTATGTTGAGGCTCTGGTCTCGGCAGTATCCGATGAGCGCAACTTTATTGAGAAGGAGCGTAAGATTGACAATATCCGCTGGGCGGAACTCTCGGAACTCTCCACATTCGACTACTTTGACCTGAACGCCGTGATTGCGTACTTGGCAAAGATGAATATGGTGGCTCGCTGGGCTTCGCTCGACAAGAAGGTTGGTCGCGAGATGTTTGACCGCCTTGTTGCCGAATTGGACGGTAAGGAAATGATAAATAAATTATAAACAAGCATAATGAAAACAACTGGTAAAGTAAACGGTATCATCTCAAACATCGTTATCGTGAAGGCTGACGGAGCGGTTGGTCAGAACGAGATTTGCTATGTTTATGCAGGTGAGACCAAGATGATGGCAGAGGTCATCAAGGTCATAGGCGATGATGCCTATGTGCAGGTTTTCGATAGCACTCGTGGCTTGAAAATCGGCGATAAGGTGGAGTTTGAGGGTCATATGCTCGAAGCAACTTTGGCTCCGGGTATGCTCTCGCGCAACTACGACGGTCTGCAAAACGACCTTGAAAAGATGGAAGGTCTCTTTATTGACCGTGGCTCTATCACCGACCCTATCGACTTTGATAAGGTTTGGGAGTTTACCCCACTCGCAAAGGCGGGCGATAAGGTTACGGCAGGCTCTTGGCTCGGAGAGGTTAAGGAGCAGTGGATTGCACACAAGATTATGGTGCCGTTCATTATGACCGGCAACTACACCGTTAAGAGCGTTGCCGAGGCCGGCGAATATAAGGTTACCGACACGATCGCGGTAGTTACCGATTCGGACGGCAACGAGTACAATATTACGAT
>JAFXHB010000040.1 GCA_017536605.1 Alistipes sp. | reverse complement strand
GTGCCAATCCCACAGCGTGAGAATGAGAAGCCATTCTTGATGCCTGTTGAGGACGTATTCTCGATTACAGGTCGTGGTACCGTAGTAACAGGTCGTATCGAGACCGGTATCATCCACGTAGGTGATCCAGTTGAGATCGTAGGTTTGGGCGAGAAGGCTCTCACTTCGACTTGTACAGGTGTTGAGATGTTCCGCAAGCTCCTCGATGAGGGTGAGGCTGGTGATAACGTAGGTCTCTTGATGCGTGGTATCGATAAGAAGGAGGTTAAGCGTGGTATGGTTGTAGCTAAGCCAGGTTCGATCACTCCTCACACTAAGTTCACCGCTGAGGTTTACGTATTGAAGAAGGAAGAGGGTGGTCGTCACACTCCATTCCACAACAAGTATCGTCCTCAGTTCTACCTCCGTACAATGGACGTTACCGGTGAGGTATCGTTGCCAGAGGGTGTAGATATGGTTATGCCAGGTGACCACGTAACTATCACCGTAGAGTTGATCTACCCTGTAGCGTTGAACGAGGGTCTTCGTTTCGCTATCCGTGAGGGTGGTCGTACCGTAGGTGCTGGTCAGATCTTGAAGGTTCTCGAGTAATCCTCGATAACTCATAACGGGAGCGGTTTACGCCGCTCCCAATTTAGGAGCATAGTTCAAGGGTAGAATAGCGGTCTCCAAAACCGTTGATGGGAGTTCGAATCTCTCTGCTCCTGCCAAGAAAACGAAAAAGAGAAGAAAATGGGATACATTAAAGATTCTTATAAAGAGCTTGTTGAGAAGGTTTCGTGGCCTTCTTTCTCTTCGTTGCAGAGCTCAACAATCGTAGTGATGGTTGCATCACTTATCTTTGCGCTCGTAGTTGCAGCGATGGATATATCCTTTGATACTATAATGAAGGCTGTATACGAGTTCTTGGGTAAATAGTGGTTAATCGTTAAGTTATAAGTTATGAGCGAGAACCAAAAAGAGAAGCAGTGGTATGTAATCCGCGCCATCGGTGGCAAGGAGAATAAGGTAAAAGAGTATCTTGAAGCCGAGATTCGCCGTGGTCATTTGGAGGAGTACATCTCACAAGTTCTTATCCCAACTGAAAAGGTCTATACCATTCGCAACGGAAAGAAGGTCTCAAAGGAGAAGGTCTCTTATCCGGGTTATGTGTTGGTAGAGGCATTGTTTGAAGGACAAATTCCATATATCATTCGCAATATCCCTAACGTTCTCGGCTTCTTGGGTGAAACCCGAGAGGACGGTCGAAAACTCAACGCAATGGCACTTCGTCCACAAGAGGTTAGCCGAATGTTGGGTCGCGTAGATGAAATGAATGAGATGGAGGAGGAGCAGGAAATACCATTTGTTGTTGGCGAGATCGTAAAGGTTACAGACGGTCCATTCTCAAGCTTCCAAGGTACTATTGAGAGTGTCAACAGCGAGGCGCGTAAGCTTACTGTTTCGGTGAAGATATTTGGTCGCAAGACTCCAATGGAGTTGAGCTTTACACAAGTAGAAAAAGAATAAAAACCAAGGAAAATTATGGCAAAAGAGGTTGCTGCATTTATTAAATTGCAGATCAAAGGTGGTGCTGCCAACCCCTCTCCTCCGGTAGGTCCGGCTTTGGGTTCGAAGGGAGTCAACATTATGGACTTCTGCAAGCAATTCAATGCCCGTACCCAAGACAAGGCGGGAAAGGTGCTTCCAGTCATCATCACAGTTTATAGCGATAAATCGTTTGATTTCATCGTAAAACAGCCACCGGTAGCCGTTCAGCTTAAAGAGGCTGCAAAAGTAAAGTCGGGCTCGGCACAGCCGAACCGTTCCAAGGTTGGTCAGGTAACTTGGGATCAGGTTGCCGAGATCGCGAAGGACAAGATGCCAGACTTGAACTGCTTCACTCTCGAAGCCGCAATGCGTATGATTGCTGGTACTGCTCGCAGTATGGGTATCAATGTAGTTGGTGAATTTCCTAAAATGTAATTAGAAAGATGAGTAAATTGACAAAAAATCAAAAAATCGCCTACGCAAAGGTAGAGCCTAACAAGGCTTACAAACTCGGTGAGGCTGCTGCTCTTCTGAAGGAAATTACCTTTACGAAATTTGATGCTTCAGTCGATATCGATGTGCGTTTGGGAGTAGATCCTCGTAAGGCTAACCAGATGGTTCGTGGCGTTGTTACTCTTCCTCACGGAACCGGTAAGACAGTACGAGTTCTCGTATTGTGTACTCCGGAGAAGGAGGCAGAGGCACAGGCAGCAGGAGCCGATTACGTAGGTTTGGACGAGTATGTTGACAAGATCAAGGCTGGTTGGACAGACGTTGATGTCATCATCTGTACTCCTAACGTGATGGGTAAGGTGGGTGCGCTCGGTCGTATCCTCGGTCCTCGTGGCTTGATGCCAAACCCAAAGACTGGTACCGTTACTATGGAGGTAGGCAAGGCTGTTGCGGAGGTTAAGGCCGGTAAGATCGACTTCAAGGTTGATAAGTTCGGTATTATCCACACCGCAATCGGTAAGGTATCGTTCACACCAGAGCAGATCGAAGCGAATGCTCGTGAGGTGCTCAGTACCATTATCAAACTTAAACCATCAGCAGCGAAGGGTACTTATGTTCGTAGTATCTATCTCTCGACAACAATGAGCCCAGGCTTGCAGATTGACACTAAATCAGTTGATACCAAATAAAAGGAGGATAAACGATGACTAAGGAAGAAAAAGCACTTGTTATTGAGAACATCGCTGCTCAACTCGGCGAGTATCCTCACTTTTATATCACCGACATCGAGGCGTTGAACGCAGAGCAGACTGCAAAGTTGCGTCGTAAGTGTTTTGAGAACAACATCAAGTTGGTTGTTGTTAAGAACACTTTGCTCGGCAAGGCTCTCGAGAAGATGAATATGGCGGATGCTGAGTTGCTGAAAGTTCTCGAAGGTCCGACTTCGATTATGTTCGCATCAACAGGTAAGGCTCCTGCACTCCTTATCAAGGAGTTCCGCAAGAGTTGCGACAAGCCAGTATTGAAGGCTGCTTCGGTAGAGGGTTGCGTATATGTTGGCGACAATCAGTTGGATGCGCTCTGTTCAATCAAGAGCCGCGAGGAACTCATTGGCGATATTGTATCGCTCTTGCAGTCGCCTGCGAAGAATGTCATCTCGGCATTGCAGGGTAATGCAGGACAAAAGATTGCGGGTATCGTAAAGACACTCGAAGAGAGAAACAATTAAGAAAAATTAAAAACAAAATTTAATAAAAATTACAACTATGGCAGATGTAAAAGTATTGGCAGAAGAGTTGGTAAACTTGACTGTTAAGGAGGTAAACGAATTGGCTACTATCCTCAAAGAGGAGTACGGTATTGAGCCTGCTGCTGC
>JAFXHB010000039.1 GCA_017536605.1 Alistipes sp. | reverse complement strand
GGCGTGTATATTCACATCAACCTTATCGGGATCTACCGTGAGATAGATAAAGTATGATGGCAGGCTCTTCTCCGGAATGAGTTTATCGTACGCCTTCATTATCGCCTTATGTAGTTGTGGCGAGTAGAAGTATCGCCCATTGACAAACATATACTGTTTGCCACTACGCTTATTCGCCTCATCGGGACGTCCTACAAAGCCTCTTATTGAGGTGATGCTCGTATTGACCTCCACCTCCAACAGGTTACTCTTCGCCGTAATACCCATAACGCCCACAATGCGCTCCACCAACGATGATGCGGGTAGTTGATATATAGGTGCACCATTGCTCAAAAGGTTGCACGCAACCTCCGGGTGGCAGAGTGCCACACGACGAAACTCGCGCTTAATCTCCGACGCAAGCGCACTCTCATTGTTGTTGATAAACTTTCTACGAACAGGGGTGTTGTAGAAGATGTTGCGCACCGCAAACTGCGAGCCTACGGGTGCTGCCACAGGTACCTGCGAGATAAACTCTCCACCGTTGAGCAGGGTTTTCGTTCCGACCTCCTCCTCTTGTGTACGGGTGATGAGTTCCACCTGCGCGACGGCGGCTATTGAGGCGAGAGCCTCACCGCGAAAGCCGAAGGTGTGCAACGAATAGATATCTTCAAGCGACAGAATCTTGCTCGTGGCGTGGCGTTCAAATGCCATACGGGCATCAACGGGCGACATTCCTCGTCCGTTGTCGATAATCTGTATCAAATCTCTACCTCCATTGACATAGTTTACGGTTACCTCCGTAGCCTCTGCGTCAATCGAGTTCTCCATCATCTCCTTAACCACAGATGAAGGGGTCTCAACAACTTCGCCCGCCTTGATTTGGTTGGCGACAATATCGGGTAGTAATTTTATGCAATCTGCCACCTGCTACTCCTCCTTATAATCGTTTGGTACAATCGTAATTGGGGTGTATGGGTTAAACTCCTCTACCTCCTGTTGCTCCTGCGTGGTCTGCGGAGCATTCGTCTTGGAAAACATCTCTACGATGCGTGGCAAGAAGATATAGCCCAATGCCAGCAATGCCGCTAACGCCACCCACAACATCATCGAGCCACCGCGACGATGCGGTCGCTCCGCCTGCGAGAGGCGTCGTGCCTCGCGTTGCGTGCGGATATACTGTCCGGGCGTGTACTCTGCGTTATCGCTTTCGGAGGAGGTGCCGTGCAACTCCTTACGACGCTGCTCACGACGCTCCTTTTCGGGGTCGTAGTAACGCGGAATATAGCGAAATTTGTTAGCGTGCTTCTTTACCGGCGAAAAAAGTCCCATACTTTTTTTTATTGCTGTTAGCCATTAGCCATTAGCTTTTTTAATTCTGCATTTTGCATTTTGCATTCTGCATTCTGCATTTTGCATTTTGCATTAACTCCTATCTCCTAACTATTTGAGAGCTATTTTTGAGCAGGTTTTCATCTTCGGAGCGAAGGTAATAGAGGGTCTATTTCCAAGCGACAAAAATGAAAATATGCCAAAAAGAGCCTCAAATTAGCGGAAAAAGTTTTTCATTCTCTCAAATATATTCTGGTTCTCCACCGACTCCGCCTCCTTGAAGTGAGGTTTCTCGGATAGTTTCTTAACCAACTCCTTCTCCTCCGATGTGAGCGATGTAGGGATAGTAATATCAACCACCACCATTATATCGCCTTTGCCGTAGCCATTCACATCGGGCAGACCCTTGCCACGCAGACGCAAAACTTTACCCGCGTGTGTTCCGGGCGCAATCTTTATCTTCGCCTTACCCTCAATGGTCGGCACCTCAACCTCACCACCAAGAATTGCCGTAGCAACCGTAATGTTGAGGTTGTGGATAAGGTTGTTGCCGTCGCGCATCAACTCCGGATTATGCTCCTCCTCAATAACGACAATCAAGTCGCCGCTGATACCGCCGTGGCGTGCCGCGTTACCCTTGCCCTCTACCGTAAGAGCCATACCCTCGCCAACGCCGGCAGGGACCTTAATCTCGATAACCTCCGAGCCACGCACGTAGCCCTCGCCTTGACACTTGTCGCACTTTGCGGTGATAACCTTACCCTCACCGTGGCAGTGCGGACAAACCGACTGCGACTGCATACGTCCGAAGAAGGTGTTTTGCACCGTTACCACATATCCCGAACCTCCACAAGTGGAACAGGTCGAGAAGGAGGAGCTATCCTTCGCACCATTACCGCCACACTTGTCGCAGGCGATATATTTATTTACCTTTATCTTCTTGGTTGCACCATTGGCAATCTCGGCGAGTGTCAATTTAATGCGAACGCGGATATCCGAGCCACGATTTACCGAGCGACCTCCACCGCGCGAGCTACCAAAGCCACCGCCAAAGTGTCCGCCAAAGATATCTCCAAACTGCGAGAAGATATCCTCCATAGAGAAGCCACCGAAGCCACCACCGAAGCCACCTGCTCCCGCAGAGCCCGACATACCGGCGTGTCCGAATTGGTCGTATCTGGCACGCTTCTCCTCGTTTGACAACACGTCGTAAGCCTCCGCAGCCTCCTTGAACTTCTCCTCGGCCTCCTTGTCGCCCGGATTCTTATCGGGGTGATACTTTATCGCAGCCTTACGATACGCCTTCTTTATCTCGTCGGCATTGGCGTTCTTCGCAACGCCCAACACCTCATAGTAATCTCTCTTTTCTGCCATATTTTTTTAGCCATTAGCTATTAGCTATTAGCCATTAGCTTTTTTTAGTTTTCCGTTCTATTCGCCAACTACGACCTTTGCGTAGCGCAACACCTGCTCACCCATCTTGTAGCCACGTTGCACCACATCTATAACCTTTCCGCTCTTCTCCTTGCCTGCGTCAAAGCGAGCCACCGCCTCTTGAAGGTCGGCATCAAAATCCTTGTCCAGAGCCTCAATCTCAACAACCCCCTTTTGGCGCATAATGTCGATAAACTTGTTGTATATCAACTTCTCGCCCTCACGTAGTGCGGCAATATCCTCGCTCTTCTCGGAGGCTGCAATCGCACGCTCCATATCATCCAGCACAGGTAGCACCGCCTTCCAAGCGTCGCTACCACCCGACTCTACAAGAGCCATCTTCTCACGAAGGGTTCGCTTGCGGAAGTTATCAAACTCTGCCTGCAAGCGGATATACTTATCTCTCCAATCGATCTCCTCAACAGCGGGAGCCTCGTTCTCCTCTGACACTGTGTCAGCCTTTGGCTGCTCCTCCTCTGCCATATTGGCACAAGAGCCCTCATCACAAGAGGTCGCCTCCTGCTCGTCAAGAACCTCCTCTTTTTCGTTAATGGTCTGATTTTCAGTTTTATTACACTTCATATTATACTTGTTTTATTATTCTCTACAATACTATTTCACAAAAGGCATACCACCCTAAATCGTTAGAAGAGATTATCATACATAGATTGACTCTTGTCGTATTTCAGGTCGGCAAGTGAAGAGGCCTTAACACCAATGTTGAAACTCCAACTGCGGTGCATACCGAACGGTATCCAGATAAACGACATCTGCCAACAGTGCAGATCTCGCGTAATGGATATGGAGGTCGTCGTCAGTTTCCGATTCTGTATATCAAATCCCGTCGTAAAACTTATACCCGTCTTCGGCGTTATATTCACACTACCGTTAAAGCCTATCGTCTGCGACACATTCTTCTTGTAGCCCGTCGTGCCGTTATTCACATACGATATACCGTAACTTATGACGTAGTTAAATCCGACATTCCAAGGTATCGAGAAGTCGTAGTAGGAACTTGCCATATAATGCCGTCGCAGCGTAGGGTCCATAAGTCCGTATGGGTCGGAGAATGGGTTAAAATACTCCGGAGGTATGGTGTTGATGTCGTTCACCGCCGCCTGCGACTTATTCTCACGCGATTTGAACGTATAGCCGAAACTCCAACCCGTATTTACGACACGTCCCAACAGACCTCGTCGTATCATCAACTTATTGTAGCGCACACCCTGTGGCGACACCTCGTAAGGGTCAAGCGTGAGCGAGAGGTTGATACCGAAGTTGCCGTAGATGGTCGTTCTGAACGAGATAGGGATATTGGACAATCCGAGCGAGTCGGCGAGGAAGTTATACGAACCACTCACACGCAACTCGTCAATAAGTTTAATCTTTCTCACGCCCGTCGTATCTCGCTTGGATAGCACCTTCATTTCAAGGTTCTGCGAGAGCGAGAATGTGAGGTTTGCCTGCGCACCCGAACCCGGAACGCCGTAAGGTTGGTTTGAGTATGGCGAATAGACCTTGTATCCACCAAGCGAGTCGGTCTGCACGGTCTGGTAGTAGCCATACTTCTGCTTACTGAAATTAGGAGCATACGAGAAGCCTATCTGCGGAGTCAGCGTATGACGTACGGCCTGCACCTTGGCGGTCTTACTCTTCATCTGCCACATACCGTAGATTGTGGTATTTGCCGAGATTGAGGCGTTATAGTTATAGATACGGTAGAATCCGTACTCCGGGTCAAGAGTCTCTACGGTATTTGTCTCCGGATTCCACTGCTGCATCTGACGCGAGAAGTACCAACGCTCCGTGTAGTTGAATGTAGGGGTAATGTTGATATACTTGAAGAGGTTTATGGAGGTGGAGATTGGCAGTGTATGCTCAATACCGTTTCGCATATTCTTCAAGGTCTGCATCGTAAAGAGGTCCTTCTCGTTTGCCGTAACCGAGTTGGTGAGTTTCGCCGTGTAGGTAAAGCCAATCTTCTCGTACCAGCGTTGCTTGCCTATCGCGTCCTTACGCTTGAATGGATAGACACGCGCCACATTGAAGACGATATTCGGCAACGTGATTGCCAACTGTCGCGTCTGCGAGTTCTGCGACACGCCCAAGTTCATCGAGAGCGAGAATGGTGTTCCTGCCCAACTTCTTGAATAGGAGATTGAGGAGTTGGTCTGCGTCGCCAAGATGTCGTTCAGCGTCGTTGCCGAGTATTTTGAATAGCCACTTGACGAGAGGTTTACCGACGCCGAGAATGTTGAGCCCGGATTTGCCTTCGGGTCTTGCGTGTGAGTCCAAGCAAACTTAAAGTTGTTCTGCTTGATATAGTCCGCCTCGCCCTTATCGCCCGTCTTAACCGACGAGAAGTCAAAGTTTACACGTCCCGAATACTTATATCGCTTGGTGTAGCGCGAGGAGGCATTCACCTCCCACGAGCCGAGCGTATAGATACCGCCCGTCAGTGCCAAGTCAATATGCTTGCTCAATATGAAGTAGTAACCCAAGCCTCGTATATAGAAGCCTCGTGCCGCGTCCTCTCCGAATGAAGGCATCAGCAAGCCCGACTTCGGTCCAAGGTTGATCGGGAAGAAGCCCTCCGGTATGCAGGCGAAATAGATTGGCACATCCTCCATAACGAGATATGCCGGACCCGTGATAATCTTCTTGCCGGGGATAACCTTCGCGCGTGTCATCGCAAGATAGAAGTGCGGGTTATCGGTATGGTCGCAGGTGGTATATTTACCCTGACGAATGTTGATTGAGTTGTCGGGCATCTTCTTGATTTGACCTCCCACAAGCCAACCGTCGCCCTCCTGCGTCGCTACGCCCTGAATATATGCCTTCTTGGAGTCAAAGTTGTAGGTGATGGTATCCATCGTATATGAGGAGCTACCCTCCTTAAAGACAGGGTGTGTCTGCGTGAGTTGTCCCTCAACGGTGTCGGCCTTTCCGTGAGCGTAGATCTCCTTGCGGTTCATATCTATCTCCATATAGTCCGCCGTCAAGCCCATATTTCCGTACTGCACATCTCCTAGTTGTAGATATGCACACGCTTGTTGCGAACATCATAGAAGAGTGAGTCGCTGTTCTTACCGTTGATAATCTCCTCTATCGGCGAGCCACCCGACTTCGCCGTCGTATCTCGCTTATCGGAAGGTTTCACAACCAGAGTGTCATTTGTCGGGCGGGCGAGGGTATCCGCTTTCGGAGCGAGCGAGTCCGCCTTTGCTCCTGCGAGCGTGTCGCGCACTGCCACCCTATCCGATAGATTTGAGGCCGCCTTACGCCCACTACGACGTGAACGCCTTGGCGAGCCGGACTCCTCCTGTGTCGCCGTATCTCGTTTCAACGGGGCGATACTATCTTTGCGCTGTGGAGCAAGCGACTCCGCATTCAACGCACGCGGAGATGCCGTTCCGAACAGCACCGAAGCGATTATCAACATAACCGCCAACGATAGTAGATATTTTAGCCTAAAATGCTTCAAATCTCAAAAAAAATTAGTACCTTTGCCGACGAGTCGGCAAAAACACGAAAAACACCCCGCAACACGCACGGGTACGCGTTTTTTCGGCGCGTAAAGATAGTTAAAAAAGTACACTTAACAAATTTTATGGGCAACTTTCAACCACTAAATATATGTTTCGCGACTCTTGCGACACTACTTCTGCTACTATTTCCTCATAACGGATATGGAGCAGAAAATGTTGCACAAGGCGTAAAGGTTATTGTGATTGACGCGGGACACGGTGGCTCTAAATTTCCGGGAGCGAGTTATAACGGCATCTACGAGAAGGATATCAACCTCCAAGTGGCGAAGCGTCTCGGCAGCCTGATAGAGAAGAACCTCCCCGATGTAAAGGTTGTCTATACCCGCACGACAGACCGCCTCTTCTCAACCGTCTTGGCGGAGGATTTACAGGCGCGAGCCGATATTGCGCACAGCAACAATGGCGACCTCTTTATCTCGATACACTCCAACGCCCATCGCAACAGCGAGGTGCGAGGTGTTGAGACGCTTATTATGGGAGAGACTCCGCGCGAGCAGAGAGCAAACCAGAATGCGCTCTACCTCAACAATCAAGAGGAGTTGCTCGATATGTCCGACCAAAAGACGGCAACGATCGTGAGGGCCTACATACAAAACCTCCAATTCACCTACGGAGAGTATAGCGAGATGATGGCGCGCCTTATTCAGGAGGAGTACGTTAAACTCGGCTTCACCAATCGCGGAGTAAGGCGTCAGCCACTGAAAGTGTTGTACGCAACAGATATGCCGAGCGTACTTACCGAGATAGGCTTTATGTCAAATGCCTCCGATTTGAAGTATATTACATCGGATAAGGGACAACGCGAGATTGCGAATGCCATCTTCCGCGCCGTAAAACAATATGTGGCAAATGTACAACGTTCCCTATTGTTGGACCAGCAGACATCAACAGCAACAGCAACACAGCAGAAGCTGACTGTACAGAAGCCTGCGCAGAAGCCTATACAAAAACCGACAACAAAACGCTACACCATTCAGATTATGGCAAGCGTAAAGTCCATACCGACCTCACACAGCGAGTTTAAGAGTTACAGAGGTAAGGTTTGGGAGAGAGTTACCACCGGCAACTTGAAGTACAAATACTGCGTAGGCGACTATGCCGACAAGGCGGCTGCACAATCTCGCCTCAAAGAGGTACACAAGGTCTTTCCGCAGGCATTTATAACATCATTTGAAAGATAAAGAGTAAAACAATAAAACATTAAACACTATGAAGAAAGAGATTAAAATTGGCATCTATGCCATCGTAATTATCCTCGCTGCTTGGGCAGGTATCCGCTTTTTGAGTGGAGTGGACATCTTGGGTCGTAATCGCACCTACATAGCCCACTATGAGCAGGTAAATGGTCTGCAAGATGCAGCAGCAGTTGTGTTGCGCGGTGTTAAAATCGGACAGGTTACCGATATTGAGATCAACACCGAAGAGGGTGGCGTTGATGTAAAGATGTCGGTGGATAGCAACTATGATATCCCTACCGACTCACGCGCTATGCTTATCAGCGCAGGTCTGATGGGTGGCAAGTCCATTGAGATTGTACTCGGCACCTCGGAGGAGATGCTCAAAAACGGAAGCACCATTGAGGGGGGCTCAAAGCCCGATATGTTTGAGACGCTCAGCACAGAGTTGGGCGATATCAAGGTTCGCGTGGCTGCGCTCCTTGACAACTTGAACAACACCGTTTCGGGTGTGGATTCGCTCTTGGACGACAACTCAAAGAACATCACCGCAGCGATCACCGATTTGCAGACGGTTATGGCCGATTTGGAGAGATCCAATATCGTAACAAATATAGACGGCATCTGCGCATCACTCAATAGCACAATGCCTAAAATCGACAGCATCGCCACCGACCTGCAAGTCGTAACCACCTCGCTCCGCGAGAACGAGAGTGGCAAGAAGTTGGCAGATGCTATCACCGAGGTTAATACCCTGCTTGCGAAGTTCAACAGCGGCAATGGCACCGTAGGCAAACTCGTTGCCGACGAGAAGCTCTACGCACAACTCGCCGAGGCTTCGCAGAACCTCTCGCTCCTCTTGGCTGACTTGAAGGAGAATCCAAGCCGCTACATCAACGTAACCGTATTCGGCAAGAAGAGTTACGACGAAAAGCAGGCGGACAAGGCGGCAAAAGAGGCAGACAAAGCCAAGAAGAAGGCAGACAAAAAGGCCAAGAAATAATTAACAAGGCTAACGGCTAAACAATGAAGGGGGTAGTCTATCCATCTAACTTTGAAGCGAAGATTGGTTTCAGTCTTATTCGCGAGCAGTGTGTTGCGTTGTGTACGATGCAGCACGCCCGCGACTTGCTCTTGATGGAGGAGTTCTCCACCTCAAAAAAGGTTATTCTGCACCGACACGCTCTCGGAGAGGAGATGCGACAAATTCTCCTGTCGGAGAGAGAGGCTCCTACGGAGGAGTTCTACGATATTGCCGAGATTGTAGAGAAGGCAAAGGTTGATGGCACTTTCTTGGAGGTCGCCGAGATTGTACAACTCGGCAGAGCCCTGATTTCGGCGGGCGACTTTGTGCAATTTCTGCACAAGAGCAGCACCGAGCAGTATCCTGCACTCACTACCCTCGCAAAACCCGTAAGGGCTTTGTGGCATATTGTAGCAGATATTCGCCGTATAATTGACGATAATAACACCGTGCGCGACAACGCCTCGGAGGAGTTGCGCGCAATACGCCAAAAGATTCGCCAGCACGAAGGGCAGGTATCAAAGCGTCTGCAAGCAATTTTGCACTCGGCAAAGGCGAGTGGCATCGTAGAGAGCGACGCCTCAATATCTATTCGTGAGGGGCGTGCCGTAATACCCGTTACGGCGGCAAATAAGCGCAAGTTAAACGGCTTCATACACGACGAGTCGGCAACGGGCAAGACCTTCTACGTTGAGCCTGCCGAGGTGGTGGAGTTGAACAATATGTTGCGCGAGTTGGAGTACGAAGAGCGCAGAGAGATTGTCAGAATACTAACCGCCTTCACGGAGGTTGTACGCGCCGATATAGACGACGTTGAACAGACCGAAGCCTTTATGGCAGAGGTGGATATGGTGCGTGCCAAGGCTCGGTGGGCTATTGAGAATGGCGCGGGCAAACCTATCCTCTCGGAAGATGGTCGTTTGGTGTTGCGCACCGCAAAGCACCCGCTATTGTCGCAGTCGCTAAAACGTCAGAAGAGGGCTATCGTACCCCTTGATGCAGAGTTGGACACGGAGAGGCGTATCCTCGTCATTTCGGGACCTAATGCGGGCGGAAAGTCGGTCTGCTTGAAGACTATCGGTCTGTTGCAGTATATGTTCCAATGCGGTTATCCGATTACCGCATCGGAGGTGAGCGAACTACCCGTATTCAACAAGATATACATAAATATCGGAGATGAACAGTCCATTGACAACGACCTCTCGACCTACTCATCACACCTTCTTAATATGAAGGCGATGGTGGCAGGGGCAGACCAAAAGACAATGGTGCTGATAGATGAGTTCGGCTCGGGAACAGAGCCAGTAATTGGTGCTGCCATAGCCGAAGCGATACTTGAAAAGTTGGTGGCGAGTGGCTGCTATGGTGTTATCACCACCCACTACTCCAATATCAAATACTACGCCTCAAACCACGAGGGCGTTACCAACGGAGCGATGATGTTTGATGTGCAGAACATTCGCCCACTGTTCCGATTGGAGTGTGGCAAGCCCGGAAGTTCATTCGCCATTGAGATTGCCCGTAAAATAGGTCTTTCGGAGGATATTATCGCCTCGGCAAAGGAGAAGGCGGGCTCGGAGCATATAGACCTTGAAAAGCAGTTGCGCGAGGTGGCTCGCGACAAGCACTATTGGGCTCAAAAACGTGAGCGAATACGCCAGACAGACCGCAAGGTGGAGGAGATGGAGCAGACTCTCTCGGAGCAACTCTCAACCATACGCGAGGAGCGCAACCGCATACTGCGAGAGGCGAAGATAGAGGCAAAAGAGTTGATTGCAGAGGCAAACCGACAGATTGAAAATACAATCAAAGGTATCCGCGAGGCGCAGGCCGAGAAGGAGACAACACGCACTCTCCGTCGCGAATTTAACGAGTTCCGCGAGGAGGTGGAGAGCAGCGACAGCGTTGCCGAGAACGAGCGTTTGGAGCGCGAAATGGCACGTTTGGAGCGTCGTCAGCAACGTCGTGCCGAGCGTAAGAACGAGCCAAAGGCAAGCACCTCAACAGAGAACGCTCCACAACGAAAAACGCTCCCGATAGAGGTTGGCTCAAAGGTGCGAATCATCGGACAACAGGGTGTCGGCGAAGTACGCGAACTGCGCGGTCGCAAGGCGCAAGTGGCGATGGGACAGATACTGACAACGGTGGAGGTTTCGCGATTGGAGGCTATATCCTCGTCGGAGTACAAGCGTATGACTCGCCCAGAGACTCCTCGCACGGTAATATCTGCCGACATCTCGCAACGCCGTCTAAACTTCCGCTCCTCGATAGATATTCGTGGCGAGCGTGTGATGGAGGCGTTGGAGCAGGTACAGAACTTGGTTGATGATGCGCTGATGGTTGGAGTCAGCACAGTAACGATATTACACGGAAAGGGTACGGGTGCGCTGAAAGAGGAGGTGCGCCGATACCTGCGCTCTCTGCCACAGGTGGCGAGTGCCACCGACGACCACCCCGACAGAGGTGGTGCGGGCATTACGGTAGTAACTTTTAAGATGTAGAGATATGCGCTATTCACTCTCTTTGATTGCCGAGATTTGTGGTGGTCGCCTAATAGGTTGCGACCGCAAGGTTGATGCCGTAGTTACGGATAGCCGTAGTTTTATGGTACAGCCAAGCGCACTCTTTGTGGCTCACAAGGGGTTAAATCACGATGCGCACAACTACATCAAGGCTATCTCCGAACGTGGTGTTCACGCCTTTATGGTTGAGCGCGAGATTACGCTCGGCGAGGGCGAAGGTGCAGTTGTGGTCGAGGACTCGCTCACGGCACTGCAACGCCTTGCTGCCGACAATCGCGACAAGTTCCGAGGGGAGGTCGTAGCCATCACCGGCTCAAACGGCAAGACCACAATCAAG
>JAFXHB010000038.1 GCA_017536605.1 Alistipes sp. | reverse complement strand
GTTGCGAATGGTGGTCTGCTCAAAAAAGGTCGCCACATCCTTCATCATCGGGTAGCCCACCTCTTTCAGGAACTGCTCGTCCTGCGAATATACCCAATGGAGGTAGAAGTGGTGAATAATCCACGCTCCGACGGTTGGCGAGAAGGAGTATTGTATCCAGCCGCCAATACCCTCTCCGTCGAGGGAGGTAACGCCCGGAATGTTCACGCCCTCGGCCTTGAAGTAGTCCTTGGTGTACCTCTTAAACTTGTCGCGCTGACGCCACATAGTGTTGATGTAGGACAACCCCTCCGAGAGGTAGTTACCCGTATAGACAGGCCAATAACTCAACTGCGTGTTGAGGTCGTGGTGGAAATCGCCGCGCCAAGGTGGAAGTTTGCCGTTGTCGGCTGTCCAAATCGCCTGCAACGAGATGGGGTATCCCGTTTCGCGAGCGACAGAGCCCAACTTATATATCTCGTTATCGTACTGCTTCTGCAACACCTTATCGGGTACCGAAATAGTCGATTTTGCCCAAAAAGCGTTCCACCAAGCGAGGTGGTCGCGATAGTCGCGCTTTACGCCGCGTCTCAATGCCGCCGAGGTCTCCTCTTGTGCCTGCTCCTGAACCAACGAGGAGGTGATGCTCCACACGCCATAGACCTTGTCGCCCTTTACTCTCCACTCCACAACTACGGTATAGGAGAAGTCGCCCCACCCCTGCTGATGATAGGTTATTCGGTTGCCATCTCTTACGACTGCACCCTGCTTATATCCGAGTTTTGGGAGCGAGGCTCCTGCGTGAGAGTTGTCGTTTGCCCCATCTTCAATCGCGTAGGCCGGCGGTACGATGGTTGGGATAAAGTCCCCCTTGACACCCTCAAACAGAAACCACCCAACGGGCTTTTCGGCGTGTACGAAGGTTTGGAGTGTTGCTCCCCCCTTCCACTTTACCTGACAGAGCGCGTCTTTAAGGTAGAGGTGTACAGACTCAACCTCACCAAACGAAGCGGTCTTAAATTCCAGCGCAGCACCCGGCAACTTTGAAGGTGCTGGGGACTTCGCTCCGTGATACTCTCGGTCAAACTTCATAACCTTATCGTAGTCGCCCTCACGAACAGCCTGCTTAACCCAGCCGAAGTCAAAACGTTCATCGTTACGCTCCTTGATTGGGCGCAAATCCCAGAGGTCTATGCGGTCAAGCGATAGGCGCAGATGCTCCCCCTTCTGCCAAACGAGGGCACCGAGTGTTGCGTTGCCGAGAGGCATCGCCTCGTCCCAACGATGGGCAAGTTGCGGAGACGCGAGGTCGCTCTCCGATGCTCGGTTTGAGAGGGGTTGCGAGGAGGCAACAAGGGTAACCCCAAGAGCAAGAATTGTGGTGTAAAGGTGTCGCTTCATAACGCGATATTTTTATAATCTATAAGAAAGAGAACAGGGGAGGGCTTGTTATCTGCCCGCCCCTGTTGTGTAGATTGTTCTCTATAAGGTTACCAAGCAACCTTCTGGATATATGTTCTGCCGAAGTTGTCGGTTACACGAACCTCACCCGAATATACACCCTCGCTTGGCTTGATGTGGAACATTCCGTGAGCGTTGTATGGGCGAGCCTTGTCATCCTTGCTCTTGCCGATAGTGTATGGGCCCTTCTCCTTGTGGTCCTCAACGAAGGCGACATCCTTCTCAAACTTGTGAGTCATCACGCCAACCTTCTTGCCATTCTCCCACCACTCCGGTGTGCTCCAATGATCCTTTGACCAGTTCCAGATATTAACCTTAACAAACTCGCCACCTGTACGGGTTGGAGCATATACGTGCATCTGGTAGTCGCGGTCCTTGCCGATAGACTTGTAGTACCACTCAATCTTGTCGCCATCAACCTCCATAACCATATAACCGTTAGGCGTACCGTCGTTGTAGAGGTCGCGGTTGCAGTGCAAGCCACCCGTTGCGCGGGCAACACAGATGCTGGTGATATTCTTCAATGGCTCGTGTGCCGCGTTGGTTGAGTTGGCGTAGTCGTAACCGAAGTTGTAGTGGTAGTGTCCCGACCACGAATATACGCGAGCGTACTGCGAGAGCAACTTCGAGTAACGAGCATACGAGAGGTTCTTCTTGCTGTCGGCATCAGCCTTCTTGAATTGGCGGAAGAGCTGTGCGTGTCCGCAGATTACGATGGTGTGATCCTTTGGTACGAACTGCAAATCGCGCTCCAACCACTTGTAGTGCCAATACTCCAAACCAAGACGATACTTCTGCTTGAACAGCTTACGCGAGAACGAGATGTCATTTACGATAACGTAGTGTACCTTACCGATGTTGAACGAGTAGTAGGTTGGGGTGAGAAGCTCCTCAAAGTGAATAGTTCCCAACTTTGTCTCTTGGTGAGTTGTCTGGTCGTAGTCGTGGTTACCGATAGCGTGGAACATAGGCACGCCGCTATCTGCGATAACTTCAAGGTAGTCGTCCAACTTTGACATATCGTTGAACACGAGGTCGCCGAGGTTGATTGCGAAGAACTCGCCTTCGGTCTCCTCCTTTGAGGCTTTGAGAGCCATAATGTCCGGATAGACAACGGTGCGGAGTTTGTAGCCCGCGCTATCCACCTTGATACCCTTCATCTGTGGGTCGCCAATCATCGCTACGGTATATTTCGTAGTCGGCTTATCGCGCTTTTCAAGCACGAAGTTTGCTGTAACGGCCTTCACGTGACGAGGGATACGGAAGAAGTTTTGTGGTACGCTCTTACGGAAAGCAAACTTGTAGTCCGCAGGGGTAGAGATTGTGATAAAGCGAGCGTAGTCAAGGTTTGACTTAATCTTGTACTCACCCTTCTCGTCGGTAGCCACGCAGAACTCTCCGTCCGAAATCACAGCACCTACAACAGGCTCACCTGTGGTTGAGGTAACCTTACCATAGACGGTATATTTCTCTTGAAGCGGCTCTGCCGGTTGTGCCATATTGTTGTGGAAGAACTCTCCCTTTATGCTTGCGTATGAAGGTTTTGCCGAGATGTCGCCAACAAGGTTGGAGACGTTGGTTACAGTACCCTTGTTTGCACAATCTACAAATGCGATTGGAGCAACCTTGGAACCGCGTGCGCGACCCGCAACACCACCAACATAGACATCCTTGCCGGTAGCCTTGTTCTCAACAACGCCGAAGTTGTTGCAACGACGAATGCGTGAGCCATACTTGGTGTTCTTCTTGCTGAAAAGGTATCCTGCAACACCACCTACGAAGCAACCCTTTGTACACATTGGGCTGTTCAAGATAACCTTTCCATAGTTTGAACAGTTGCAGAGGTGTGCGCCATCGCCCGAAGCACCCAAGACACCGCCCATAGTTACCGCTGTTGTGCCAGAGGAGAATACGTTTCCGTAGTTGTTACACCCGATGATGTTCATCGCTCTTCCGACTGACGAGCAGATACCGCCCGCATACGAAGAGTGAGTACCATTTACGGTGATTGTTCCGAAGTTGTCGCAGCACTGAACGTGTTGTGTGGTCTGTGCCACGATACCTGCGGCGTTGAAGTACCCCCTTGCAGAAGGGTTGCCCTCCATACTTGTACCGGTGATGTGTCCGCTATTGGTGCAATAACGAACTCCTGCACGACCCGAATAACCGACGATACCTGCGATGTATGCACGTGGAGTGTCGCCACGGTGAACGATAGGACCGCTATTCTCGCAACGGTAGATAGTGATGATGCGGCTTCCCTTTGGAATGGTTGCGCCGGCAATACCGCCAATCGAGATTGAAAGACCCTTGTTCTCCGAAACAACTACCGCCTCCGAAGAGATAAGACCGGAGTTGCGGCTGTCGCGAATGATATATCCGTTCTGACCAACAAGACCACCGATGTAGATGTGCTGCTCGGTGTAGGTTGCCTTAAACTTGATATGGGCGTTGTTCTCGCAGTTGTAGATAGTACCCTTGTTTACCCTTGCAATAAAACCTGCGATAACCTGTCCTTTTGGAGAGACATTCATCGAGCAAGAGCCGTCAATGCGTAGGTTGCGTACTACGCCACCATCGGCGATGAGGTCAAACAGACCGGCCTTCGTCTTCCAGTTTACGAGAGCGAAGCCCTGACCGTCAAAGGTGCCCTTGAACTCCTTGATAGGTGTCCACTTCTTCACCTTTGTCATATCAATATCGTTTTCAAGGCAGATGACGCCCTTCTCGTTGCGCCAATCGGAGATATCCTCTCCCTTGTTCACCGCCTTCGCAAAAGCAACGAGGTCTTTTGCGGTTTGAATGCTCTTTGCATAGAGTGCCGAGACGGAGCAGAGCAACACCAACAAGAGCAAAAGTCTCTTAATGTAATTCATAACAGATTGTAATTTTTTAATTAAGTTTGCACAAAGGTAGTAATTTTTTATAAATAAAAAAAACTGAAAACTGAAAACGGAGAACGGAAAACTAATTTTGCATTCTGAATTTCACCCCTAACGCCCCTAACAACCCTAATCTCCACCGCCACCTCTTTGCAACGGGACTCGACCGGCGGCAGAAGCCGAGAGCAGACCGAAGATGGGGAAGCGGAGGCGGGCAACGAAGTTGCAAGCATTGGGCAGATAGATAAAAAGAAAATTTATTTGCTTTTAGACTATCGGCACAAGGCTTATAATTGCAAAGCAATACGCCTACGCTTACACATCGCAGACAAGTCTGCCGAGGCGCAACACGCTGACCGAGTGCCTTTATACGCAAAAAAACGCGACACCTTCGTTAGAAGACTGTCGCGTTTTGTGCGGATAAAGGGACTCGAACCCCCACGCCTCTCGGCATCAGATCCTAAGTCTGACGTGGCTACCAATTACACCAT
>JAFXHB010000037.1 GCA_017536605.1 Alistipes sp. | reverse complement strand
CATCCTGAGCCAGGATCAAACTCTCCATTGTAAAAAAAAGAAATAATTAAATCTTAGCTCTTATCTCAAAGGTATTGTTTTGAAATATCTCTTCTTGCGAAGAGAAGGAAAACTTATTTAGCTGCTCAAAAACCTCAAAGAACGTATTTATTTGATTGGACCGTTGTCCTAATCTCTCTGTTTTAGCCTTCGGCTGTTTTATCAGCGCGAAAGTGGTGCAAAGGTAAGGCAAGTTTTTTTAACTTCCAAATTTTCACGAAACTTTTTTACAAAAATTTTTCAAACCCTTTTAGAACCCATCTTTGAGCCTTTTTCAAGGCCGAAAGCGGATGCAAAGTAACGGCAAAAAAACGACAATTCCAAATGTTTTGAGCGGTTTTTTGGACTATTTTCGCAATCTTTTTTGCACCCTATTCGTTATCAAGAACTTACAGATAAAAAATTTTTCAAAAATTTTAATAACTGGTATTTTCGCCGTTAAATTTCGGCTCTATATTATATATAGGTATATAGGGAACGGAAAGGTTTTTAGGGGCGTTAGGGGCGTTAGGGGGTTAATGCAAAATGCAGAATGCAAAATGCAAAATTAGTTCTCCGCTTTCCGCTTTCCGTTTTCCGTTAATCCCACTCCTATCTTCTGCTAAATGTCGTGCGAGAGGGGTGGGGGAACGCAGCCTGCTGTATCAAAGTCGCCCCAACGCTCGGCAATGGAGTCAATCGTGGCGAAGAGCGTCGCAGGGTCATTCTCGGTAACGAGTCGCATTCGTGTATCCTTAAAATTCGGTAGCCCCTTAAAGTAATTAGAGAGGTGGCGGCGCATCTCCAACACGCCTACCCTTTCACCCTTGACCTCAATAGATTTCGCCAAATGCTCCTTCGCAATAGCCACTCGTTCCGCAACGCTCGGCTGTGGCAGAGCCTCTCCCGTATCAAGGTAGTGGCGAACCTCGCGGAATATCCAAGGGCGACCGTATGTTGCGCGTCCAATCATCACAGCATCAACGCCATATCTATCAAACATCTCGCGTGCCTTCTCGCCCGAATCAACATCGCCATTACCGATAATCGGTATCTTAATCAGCGGGTTATTCTTAACCTTGCCTATCAGCGTCCAGTCCGCCTCGCCCTTATAGAGTTGGCAGCGTGTACGTCCGTGAATCGTCAGAGCCGCAATGCCCACATCTTGCAGGCGGAGGGCAATCTCCTCAATGTTTTTCGAGTCGTCGTCCCAGCCAAGTCGCGTCTTGACGGTAACGGGCTTCTTGACCGCCTCCACAATTTGACGAGTCATCTCAACCATCAACGGCACATCGCGCATCATACCCGACCCTGCGCCTCGCCCCGCAATCTTCTTCATCGGGCAACCGAAATTTATATCCACAATATCGGGATTTGCCGATTCGGCAATGCGTGCCGCCTCGACCATCGGCTCTATCTGATTTCCATAAATCTGTATCGCCACAGGGCGTTCAAAGTCGTTGATATTCAACTTCGCACGCGATTTCCAAGCATCACGTATAAGTCCGTCGGAGGAGATAAACTCCGTAGTAACCATATCTGCGCCAAATCGCTTACAGATATAGCGAAACGAGGGATCGGTAACGTCCTCCATAGGTGCAAGGAAGAGAGCCTCCTTGCGAAATTCAATATCTCCAATCTTCATCGTTTCTTATATATTTGGTATGAATTAACTATATTTTGCCACACGATATACGCCGTAGGTGCTACGCAAGCCAACTCATCAAGAAAACTCAACGAGAGCCATATCGCCAACACCGTATTCTTCTGTCCAAGTGCCTGACCGCCCGCCGCCTCGTCGCCATATTTACTGCCGAGCCAACGCCCAAAGCCAAACTGCGCCAAACATATCACAAGGGCAACTGCCGCCAAGGCTATCTCGGTAGAGAGGTGTTCCGTGCCACGCTCTATAATAAAATAGGTCGTTTTACCGACTATAACCACCAACGACAAGAGCCAGATATAGAACGAGAGCATTGAGTGGTTTCCCACCCAGCGAGCAACCTTCGGAGTGAGCCAACGACACAGTTGCGACACAATAAAAGGGGCTATCAAAAGCGGTGCTACGCGAGCCAAAATCTCCATCACCGTACACGCCTCCCTGCCCCACATTGAGAGTATCGGCGGTACGACAAATGCCGTTACGATATTGCAGATAAGGCTATGCGTCGCCATCGTTGTTACATTTGCACCCAACATACCCGCAATAACCACCGCACCCATAGCCATAGGTGCCAAGGCGCAAATCATTCCACCCTGCGCTATCGTTTTACCGAGCGGTTGCAATATCAGGTATATCGCCACCGCACCCACAATCTGCGCCAACATCAGCCACAGATGCAACCACGAAGGTCGCATATCGCGTATATTCACACGGCAGAAGGTGCAGAAGAGCATCGCAAAGATAAAGAAGGGTGTTGAGATACCGCCACTCCACTCGTCAAATGCCGTTATCGGGTAGCAACACAACGCACCAACCGCCATACCCAAAGGCATAGCGGCAGTACGTAGTGTATGTGATGATATTCTCATTCTTTTCTACTCTATTCCATTGAAGAAGTATGGAGCATAGTTGTATCCACACTTTTCATACAACTTGCGTAAGAGGTGCATACGGCGTGTAAAGTCGTCAAAGTCCTTATTTTCATACGACCAACCCGTCTCGGCAATAGCCGCCAAACGAGGCAACAACATATGCTGGGCGTGCTTGAAGTTAGGAATATACTCGGTCCAGAGATTACCCTGCACACCAATAATCACCTTGCGCTCCTCCTCATTCAACTTATCGTACGGGTCAAACGAATAGACCTTGCGAATAGGCAACTTCGCCTTCACACTCATCGCCAAAGGCTCGTTATTAGCCTCGCGGTCAGAGGTTTGGCAATAGTCCAAGTAGCAATAGGTCGTTGGCGACATAATAACCTTATTACCCAACTTTGCAGCCATAATACCGCGTTTTGCGCCTCGCCAAGCCATCACCGTTGCCGTCTTTGATACACCGCCATCAAGAATCTCGTCCCAGCCGATAATGCTACGACCGTGCTTTGCCAAGAACTTCTCGACACGCTTCATAAAGTAGCCCTGCAACTCGTGCTCGTCCTTCAAGCCCTCCTCGGCAATACGCTTCTGACAATCAGGACACTCCTTCCAACGATGCTTCGGAGCCTCATCACCTCCGATGTGGATATACTTTGATGGGAACAACTCAACAATCTCGGACAAGACCCCCTCAACAAACTCAAAGGTTGATTCACGACCTGCGCACAAGATATCCTGCGAGATTCCCCACATCTTACGCACCTCGTAAGGACCCTTCGTGCAACCAAGTTCCGGGTATGACGCCAAGGCCGCAACCATATGCCCCGGCATATCAATCTCGGGAATAACCTCAATATATCGCTCCGACGCATAGCGTACAATATCGCGCACCTCATCTTGTGTGAAGAAGCCGCCATAGGGTTTGCCATCAAACACAGGTGCCTCGCGCTTGCTATATCGACCAACCTGCGTGCCTGCGCGTACCGAGCCAATCTTCGTGAGTTCCGGATACTTCTTAATCTCTATACGCCAGCCTTGGTCCTCGGTCAAGTGCCAATGGAAGCGATTTATCTTGTGTAGAGCAAGAATATCTATAAACTTCTTAACCTCCTCTACACTAAACATATAGCGACACACATCAAGCATACCTCCTCGATATGCAAAGTGAGGTTTATCCTTCACCGTCATAGCATCTACCACAACTTTCTTGCCCTTCTGCTTGGAGTGGAACACCACCTGACGGAGGCTCTGCAATGCGTAGAAGACACCCTTCTCGCTACCGCCTTTGACAACAACTCCACCTTTGGAGATTTCCAGCGTGTACTCCTCCTCGCCCAACGATTTATCTATCAAGAGGTGGAGCGCATTTTTGGTTTGCGGCTCGCCATTTACGACTAAAAGTTGCACACCCTTCTCGTCTGCAACATTTGTACAAAACATCGTAGCAGGGCGAACAAGCGACCTATCCGCAACATAGACAACGCTCTTGGAAGAGAGGGTAAACTTCCCCTTCTGCGCCTCAAAGAGTGCAGGACGAGGTACGATAACACACTCTGCCGCCATCACAAAGCCTGCAACAAACAGTGCAACGATAATTGAGAGAATCTTTTTCATATTCATCTATCTATTTTTTGTTCATATCAACTATTTGACAAATGTACAAAAATTATTTGTATTTACAACCACCAACATTCACACTTTTTCGTATATTTGTACTATAAATAGTAACGTTATGATTCTAAAATTCAGAATGCTCAGCGACGAAAACGACAATTTCGTACGCGACTTTGAGGTTGATCCGATGATGAAACTATCGGAATTTCACACCTTTATACTCGCCTCAATAGGTTATGACGACTGTATGGCATCATTCTTTACTGCCGACGAAGAGTGGCAACGCGTACAGGAGTTTACGCTTATGGATATGGGCGATACAGGCTACGAGGGCGAAGACGCGCCGATGCCGATGGAGAAGATTACCCTTGCCGAGATTATCGTGTCAAACTACAAGAGGTTAATCTATCTGTTTGACATCTTCGCCGAGCGTGCCTTCTACATCGAACTCGTAGGCTCATCGGAGCCAAACCCCGCATTGGAGTATCCGCGTGTAGCCTTTGAGAATGCGCCCGTACCCGACCAATACGACCCCGATGCAGTAGATTCAAACGCAGGCTCTATATTTGATGAGATGATGGGCGATTTCGGCTCATTTGACGGAGATAGCGATGGCGATGACGAGTGGTAAAAAACGGCTTATTGTAGTTGTCGGAGCAACAGGCTCGGGAAAGACCGATTTAAGTATCGGCATTGCCGAACACCTCTCTGCGCCGATAATTTCAACCGACTCGCGCCAATTCTATCGCGGTATGGCTATCGGTACAGCACAGCCCTCACCCGAACAACTTGCACGAGTGCCACACCACTTTATCAACTGCTTGGAGGTTAATGAGGAGTTCAACTGCGGAGCGTATGAGCGTGCCGCATTAAAACGTCTTGACACCCTCTTTCAAAAGCACGACTACGTAGTCGCCGTAGGAGGTTCAGGGCTATATATCAAGGCCCTATGCGAAGGTATGGACTCCCTGCCCGACGCATCGCCCGAACTACGCGAAGAGTTGGCTACTCGGCTGAAAAACGAGGGACTCCCCTCACTCGTAGAGCAACTCCGAGAGTTAGACCCCGAATACTACGAACAGGTGGATAGATGCAACCCGCAGCGCGTACTGCGCGGTTTGGAGGTCTGTCTGACCGTTGGAGCACCATACTCCTCACTGCGAAGTGGAGAGAGCAAGCAACGCGATTTTCAGATTGTAAAGATAGGTATAGATATGCCTCGCGAGGTGCTGTATGACCGCATAAATCGGCGCGTGGATATGATGCTCGCACAAGGATTGGAGGAGGAGGCTCGCACAATGCTACCCCACCGACACCTTAACGCCTTGCAGACCGTAGGGTTTAGCGAGATGTTCGACTACTTTGACGGCACAATATCACGCGAAGAGGCGATAGAACTCATAAAACGCAACTCCCGCCGATACGCCAAGCGACAGATGACGTGGTTTCGTCGCGATAAGGATATACATTGGTTTGAAAGCCCTTCAATTGAGGAAGTTGCAAAATATATAGACTCTCAATTTGGAGAATACGAGATAAAATAGTACATTTGCACCGCAAATAAGGGCTCGGATGGTGGAATAGGTAGACACGCCGGACTTAAAATCCTGTGGCCAGTAATGGCCGTGCGGGTTCGATTCCCGCTCCGAGTACTGCAAAAGTTCGCCTTTTTAGGCGGACTTTTTTTTGTACTCGGAGCGGGAATCAGTCAGTCTGTGGCGGCTCGGACTACTTGTCTGCGACGACCGTTCGATTCCCAATAATGCGATGGTGTTTTGTTATTACGCTCCGAGTACTTCAAAGAGCCTGTCAAAATTTGACAGGCTCTTTTGTCAGAAGTTGTATAACAAGAGCTATTTTGAAGCTGCTCGCAGACTGGAAAAGCGCAGTTTACTTGGCGTAAATGAGCATTTTACGGACAAGGCAGATGCCAAAAGAGCCTTGTTAGACGGCTTCCGCTTTAATGGGTGAAGACCTTTCCGTACTGCTTCTCGCGCTTCTCGTAGGCAAGGCGCGAGGTGGTCGGATACTTCAACTTCTCAAACTCGGCAACAGCATTGCTAATGTCAGTTAGGAGCATATCCGCCATATCGCGTGTAAGTCCCTGACGTACAACCACTCGCATCACTACCATATCCTCAATATCCTTTGGCATCGTGTAGGCAGGTACCATCCAGCCACTCTGTTGCAGTACAGCCTGCAAGTCGTAAAGAGTCCACTTCGCGCTCTTGTCGTACTCGGGGTTCATATACCAAATAAATAGAGGGTTGTCGAGCGTCTTGGCGTAGTTCGTAAAGCACTTCATCTTGCCAATCTGCTCGTGGCAGTAGCAGGCGATATCCATAGACTCCTGCTGAATACGCTTGTAGCCCTCAAAGCCATAGCGGATAAAGTTGTAGTACTGTCCGAGAATCTGTGCCGCAGGGCGAGAGAAGTTCAAGCCCACCTGTGTAATGTTTGCACCCAAGTAATTGACGCTGAACGACATCTCCTCCGGCAGACACTTCTTGTCGCGCCAAACAACCCAGCCCAAGCCCGGATATACCAAGCCGTACTTGTGTCCCGAAGTGGAGATTGAATATACCCACTTCAAGCGGAAGTCCCACTTGAAATCGGGCTTCAAGAATGGCAAAATAAAGCCTCCCGATGCGGCATCTACGTGGATAGCGACCTCGTAGCCCGTCTTTTTGTTGAAGGCGTCCAACTCCTTGTCAAGAGCCTCGATATCATCGTTCAAGCCCGTCCAAGTAACGCCAGCAATCGGCACTACGCAGATAGTATTCTCGTCGCACATCGCCACCGCCTTCTTCGGGTCAAGCGATGGGCATTTGAGCGACAACGGCACCTCGCGCATCTCTACGCCCCAAAGTTGTGCAAACTTCTCCCACACAACTTGATAGGCGGAACTCAATACGATATTTGGCTTTTCGCACGACTTACCCTCCTTCTTGCGGCGAGCCTTCCAACGCAAGAGTGCCGCCACGCCTCCGAGCATACACGCCTCCGAGGAGCCGATACCTACGGCACCCGCCTTCCACTCCGCCTTCTCGGGGGTGTGCCAAAGGTTGGCGATAATGTTGATACAGCGACCACACATCACCGCCACGCGAGGGTACTCCGTCTCGTCTATATAGTTGATATTCACCGCCTCGTTCATCAACTTTGTAGCGTAGTCGTCCATATAGGTCGTAACGAAAGTTGCAAGGTTGAGGCGTGGTTGTGTCTGCGGATAAGTCTCGTCCTTGACCATCTTATACGCCACTTCGGGCGAGGCTGGCGATTGAGGTATAAACTCGGTAGGAGCCGCCGTAAGGCGACCATCGGCAGTAGTTGCGCAGTCGGTTGCGCATTGGTTTTTGGTTGTTGTTTTAGTTGTTTTCATAGTACGATTTTTAAGGTTTTGGTAACACCCAACACCTCGCACAAACCATACCAGAAAAAAAATAGCGACCGAGAAGGGTCGCTATGCTTTGGCTGTTAGCCATTGGCCATTAGCCATTAGCTTTTTTAGGGTCGTTAGAGGTTAATACGGATTTAATTCGCCTGTTACTAATTTTCGGACAAAATCGTAAATTATGAGATTATTTTTGTGCGATGCAAGGCGACAAAAGCGCAGCATAGTAAGCCTATGTGAGCATTTTGGCGACCGACGCATTCGTGCAAAAAGAACTCATAAGAACGATTTTACTGCGCTTTGAAGACGGCAAGGATAGTCCCATCACGCATCAACATCAACATATCGTAGTCAATGTCGTAGTGGGTGGTTTCGGAGAGTACCACAAGCAGTTTCATCTCCAACTCCTCATTCTCGGGGCAGAGCATCTTCGTTGAGCCGAGCGACGAAAAGCGCAAGGCGTACTTCTCGCCCGTAGCATACTGACCAAGTAGGCTATTGCAAGCACCGCGACCACCTAACGCATTGTCTTTCAGTATGATATTAAATCCGTCGCTTGGCAGAGTAACACTCTCGCCACCCAACTTCACCAAGTGCCACACCGTTTCCTCCAAAGGTTTTGCATTCTTATAACGCCAACGGCACGATGAGCAACAGCCAACTGCCAATACGGCAACCAAAAGCATTAAAAATAGTCTTCTCATATATCTTATACTATAATTTATTAACCTCTCTACGATTTATCAACGCCTGTGTAATGGTCAATTCATCAACATACTCCAACTCATCGCCGAAGCCTATACCTCGTGCAATGGTCGTAACCTTCAAATGGGGAAAGCGTTTCAGGTTATTCATCAGGTAGAACATCGTTGTTTCGCCCTCCACAGATGCAGAAATCGCAAGAATAACCTCCTTAACCTCGCCCAAAGCGATACGGTCCAGCAGGAGGTCTATGCGCAAATCGGAGGGTGCAATGCCCTGCATCGGCGAGATAACGCCACCCAAGACGCTATACACACCACGATATTGTCCGGTCTTCTCAATGGAGAGCAAATCCGATACCTGCTCCACAACGCATACTGTTGATGTATCGCGCGAAGCGTCTGCGCACACGTCGCATATCTCCGTATCGGATAGGTTATTACACTTGTTGCAGCGACATATCTTGGTGCGAAAATCTATCATACTCTCGCCCATCGCCACAACGTCGCCCTCCTCCATACGCAGAAGATGCATCGCCAAACGGAGGGCTGTACGACGACCTATACCCGGCAGGCGCGACAACTCGCCAACAACATTATCGAGCAACTTGGACATAGTTCTATATCTGCTCTATGCTTTTAGACTCAACCCAGCCCTTCTTGCCGTCGGCAATAGCGACCTCGCTCCATTCGCTCCACGTAGATACTATGCGAAGCAGTGTTCCTTCGTGCAGCACAAACAGATCGGTTGCCGAGCGGTCGGGAGAACTCTTAACCGAGATTGCCGATGACATCACCACTGCCCTATCTCGCGTAAGAATCTCGTTACGCTCCGATACAGCAAATGCCGTTGATACGACAAATAGCAACAACGCCACAAATGCGCCCCAGAAGCCCCACTTACGACCGGATATGCGACTTGCCAAGAGGAAGAGTAGCCCAAACATCACCAACAGGGCAAACGACACAATAGAGAAGATACTCCAAGCGGTACAACTCATCATATTGCGCAATGTTCGCACCCAGCGAGTGATAAAGAGTTCGGGTACCTCCGTTATCCTATCTTTGGTTTGAGCCTCCGCCAAAGCGAGATTATGGCGAATATCCTCGTCGGCAGGCGATATCTGCAACGCTCTGTGGTAGAACAAGATTGCTTTACCGATATTTCCCGCCTTGAAGTAGGCGTTTGCCAAGTTATAGTAGAGTCGCACCGAGTAGTGTCCGCCATCTAAAATAGCGCGATACTCCTCAATCGCCTTCTCGTAGTCGCCGTTTATATAGGAGCTATTACCAACCTCCCAATGCGCCAAGACATCACGATGACTCTCTACGGCAGGCGTTTCAGTCGTAGCCGATGCCTGCGCAACTGCCATAAGGCACAGAATATATATCAAAAACTTCCTCATCTCACTATCTCTTTATTGCAGACTCAATCTTGGATACTATATCTATCCCTTCGCCATAGACTTCACTCATATTGACCGATGCAGATGGAGAGTATTGAGCCTCCTCGCATCGCTGAATAATCGCAATGATGCTATCCGCCTCCGTCTCAACACCTCGGCGGGCAAGTTCCTCGCGGATATTATCCTTCGTAAGGTCCGCCACCGGTATATTCAACTTGTCGCTCAAATAGCCCCACAAGGCACGCAACATCTCCTCGTAGAATGCTCTTCGGTCCTGTTCGCGCATATATCGTTCCGCAATGCGCAGACGCTTTATTGCGACCTTATTCGCACGCTTACCCTTTACAAGCACAACATTCTGTCTGTCGCGCATATACTTGCGAATGATGAAGTATAGCACCACCGCCACAAACAATATCGCCGCCAACACTCCAAAGTAGAGTGGCGAAAGCACCAGCGGTGCAACGTGGCGATGCAGACGTGGAGCGTCAATTTTAATAAATCGGATATCCGAGCCCAACACTTTCACATCTTCGCGCTTAACGCCACTATTTACAACCTGCTGTTGCGGGGTACTCTTATCGGGCGTTACAACGATATGCAACGGCTCCGATGAGAGGGTTACATACTTCTGCTTCTTCAAGTCAAAGTAGGTGAACTCAATAGGTTGAATATCGTACTCGCCCTCGGCACGTACAATGAAAGGATAGTCAAATTGGCGATATCCGACACTACCCGACGCGCTGTTGGTAATCTTCTCCTCGCTCTTCACGTCGTACAACTCAAACGAGGTCGGCAGTGAGAGTTTAGGTGCTTGTACGAAGTTTATGTTTCCCGTACCCGAGACGGTTAGTTGGAGGGTTATTGCCGAATTGGCAGCAACCTCCGTAGCAGAGAGTTTTTGCGATATGGCATACTCTCCTACTGCCCCGCCGAATGATGCCGGCGCACCCGCAGGGAACTCCTTGACATCTACGGTTACCGCCTCTGTCTTCAAGGCACGACGCACATTATAGACCTCGTTGCCACCACCAAAGAATGGGTCGTAGCCACGATTTGAGCGCAAGACAACCTGCGCCACAACGGTCAGTTCCGCAGGGTCAATCGTAAGTTTACCGCCCTGCTGCGGATAGAGAAGATACTCGGCAACATTATAGACATCATAGACCTTTCCGTTGAGAGTTCCGCGGAATGGACCTTGCTCCACCTTCAACTCCTGACTCCAAAAGCCGTTGAAGGTCGGCATCTTTGATGACTCCGAGCCTGCGATGGCTACACGGGTGTACAATTTGAGGGCGGCACGTATAGGCTCTCCTCGGTAAACATCGCGCTTGTTGAGTTCAAGTCGCAATAGGAGGTCCTCCCTGCCAATCGTGTTGTTGGCACGGCTCTCCATCGAGTCTGATGCTCCACTGCTACCTCCGCCACCATTACTTTGACCTGCGCGAACCTCTATCGCCGTACTCTGGCTTGTGTAGGTCTTCCGATTTACCATTATAGTCGCAGGGGCAATCGTGAATGTTCCCGTCTCGTGCGCCAACAAGACGTAAGTTATGTTGTAGTTTATGCTCTTTGTCATCGAGCCGTTGATAATCTGCACCGAACTACCCTGCGACACCGACGGACCTGCCATAACATCAAAGTTTGGAAACTTTGGTGCTACGAACGTATCTTTGTCGGGCTTGGCATTCAGTTGAAACTCAACACGAAATGGCTCGCCTACCGATACTATCATCGGAGCATCTACCCTAAACGAAACCTCCTCTGCCCGCAGTACAAAGATGGAGCATAACGCCACAAGGGACACCACTATTTTCTTCATAAATGTTTGCATATGTAACAAACGATACTCTCTAATTATTTATTGCCGGAGAGGGTGGTAATCAGCCACCAACTCCGAAACGGAAAACGGAAAACGGAAAGCGGAAAACTGTTTTTCTTTTTTCCTTTACTCCCCTCCCCATATTCAAAATCGGAGGTGGTGAGATTATTTTTGTGCGAGGTTAGGTAGCGAGTCCGCAGCATAGTAGGCCTATGTGAGGAACTCGCTATCCGACAACTCGTGCAAAAAGAACTCACCAGAACGATTTTAGTTTTTAGTGTGCAAACTCTGCAAAGAAGTCGTTACCCTTATCATCTACAATAATGAAGGCCGGGAAATTCTCCACATAAATCTTGCGGACAGCCTCCATACCGAGTTCAGGGAAATCTACAACCTCTACGCTCTTAATAGAGTTCTTTGCAAGGATTGCAGCAGGACCTCCGATTGAGCCGAGATAGAAGCCTCCGTTGGCGTGGCACGCATCGGTAACAGCCTTTGAACGGTTACCCTTCGCTACCATCACCATAGAGCCTCCGTGCTTCTGGAAGAGATCCACGTAAGGGTCCATACGACCTGCGGTGGTAGGACCAAACGAACCTGACGCGTATCCCGCAGGGGTCTTTGCAGGTCCTGCGTAATATACAGGGTGGTTCTTGAAGTATTCAGGCATTGGCTTACCCTCGTCAAGCATCTGCTTGATACGGGCGTGAGCGATATCACGAGCCACGATAAGCGTACCCTTCAAGTTCAAACGGGTCTTGATTGGGTACTTGGTGAGAATCTCACGCACCTTGTCCATACCCTCGTCGAGGTCAATATCCACAGCCGGCGACATTGCAGGTGCCTCCGCAGGGAGGAAGCGTGCAGGGTTCTTCTCCAACTGCTCTACGAAGATACCCTCCGGAGTAATCTTCGCCTTGATATTACGGTCTGCCGAGCAACTTACACCGATAGCCACAGGGCAAGATGCAGCGTGGCGAGGTGCGCGGATAACGCGAACATCGTGTACGAGGTACTTACCGCCAAACTGTGCGCCGATGCCCATATCCTGACAGATTTTGAGAATCTTCTCCTCCCACTCCAAATCGCGGAAGCAGCGACCACCCTCATTACCCGAAGTTGGGAGTTCATCGAGGTAGCCTGCCGAGGCCTTCTTCACGGTTGCAAGGCACATCTCTGCCGAAGTACCACCGATGCAGACTGCAAGGTGATATGGAGGACACGCCGAAGTACCGAGGTCCTTGATATGCTCCTTGAAGAACTTAACTAGCGACTCCTCGTTCAGCAACGCCTTGGTCTGCTGATAGAGGAAGGTCTTATTTGCCGAGCCACCACCCTTCGTGATGAAGAGGAACTCGTACTCCATACCCGGCTTACCGCCATAGATATCAATCTGTGCAGGGAGGTTAGTGCCGCTATTATGCTCGTCGGTCATAGTGATAGGTACGACCTGCGAGTAGCGGAGGTTACGCCCTGCGTAGGTCTCGTAAGCACCACGCGAGATATACTCGGCATCGTCTGCTCCTGTCCATACGTCCTCGCCCTTGTGAGCCACGCAGATTGCAGTACCTGTATCCTGACAGGTTGGCAACTCACCCTCGGCTGCTACGCACGAGTTCATCAACATCGTGTAGGCAACGAACTTGTCGTTGTCGGTAGCCTCCTTATCCTCCAAGATGTTACGCAACTTCTGCAAGTGCGCCGAACGGAGGTAGAACGATACGTCGGTATAAGCCTCCTTCGCAAGGAGTTCGATACCCTTTGGATCAACCTTCAAAATTTTGCGACCATCGCACTCAACAACCTTTACATAATCCTTCGTCAAAAGACGATACTCGGTGTTGTCGCGCTCGATTGGGAGCGGCTCCTGATAGATAAATTCTGACATAGTTTTTGTGTTTTATTGTTTTGTTAATCTTGTTCCTTTTAGCTTTTAGCTTTTAGCTTTTAGCCATTAGCCATTGGCCATTGGCTTTTTTTAGTTAATCCTGCTTCGCAGGCTTTTCTTCCTCGCGGCTCGGCATAGTGCAAACAAGTTTGCCCTCTGCTCTCGCTCCGCATCGTCAGTTTTCCGCTTTCCGTTTTCCGCTTTCCGTTACTCGCTCTAACAGCGACTTCTTGGCGGTGCCGACCATAAAGTCTTTGAGGTAGAAGGGCTCAAAGTAGGCAACGTCCTCGGTTCTGCCCTCGGCAAATGCCTGCTCCGCAAGGCGAGCCATACCTCGTGCCGACGGAACGACCTCCACGAAGGTTGCCCCCGTAAGCACCTCACAGCACTTCTTCGCGCCACTACCGAATATAACAAGCGTACCCTGCTCGCGCTCCTCTGCAAAGGAGTTCTCGTCAATAATCTTCGCCTCCACGTCGCTCTGCGCTACACCCTCCGAAGAGAAGGTCTGCGTATATACCTCCATACGGCGAGCGTCAATCATCGGGCAGAGTGTCGCCTT
>JAFXHB010000036.1 GCA_017536605.1 Alistipes sp. | reverse complement strand
ATAGCCATAAAAATCTCAATTTGGAGGGTTATTCCACCTTCCAAACCTCTCCTTGGCGGAAGAGTTCATTGGCGCATAAGTTCGGTTTTGCGGACTTCTGCTCCTCAATCTGGCGTGCCACCTCGCTGTCGTAGGTTGGACGTTCAACGTCGCGTATCACGCCGATAGCGACAGGAAATTCGGGATAGCGCATTGAGGCGAGCATCGTGTGCAGCGTGGTATCCTCTTCGTGCGCATCGTGTGTCAGCACATCGTCAATCGTATATCCATCTTCGCCAACGGTAACGACCTTTAACTTCAACCCGTCAAGCACCAAACCCTTATTGCGCTCGGATCCAAAGAGCATCTTCTCGCCGTGGCGTAGCAATATGGTGCGCTCCTCGCGCAGGGCTTTTGACTCGGCAAAGTCTGCGTGGGTGCGGTGGTTAAAGATTACGCAATTCACCAACGCCTCCGTTACGGAGATACCCTTATGGCACGCCCCCTTAACGAGAATCTCTTTGGTGAGTTCCACCTCCACATCTATTGTTCTTGCAACGAATGATGCCTTTGCTCCGAGAGCCAATACGGCTGGCGCGAAAGGTTGCTCAACAGTTCCGAAAGGCGAGGTCTTGGTAACCTTGCCCAACTTTGAAGTAGGGGAGTATTGCCCCTTCGTCAAGCCGTAAATCTCATTGTTGAATAGTATGAGGTTGAGGTCTATATTGCGTCGGCAGGCGTGGATAAAGTGGTTTCCTCCGATAGCCAACGAGTCGCCATCGCCCGAACACACCCAAACCGAAAGGTCGGGACGGGCGGTCTTCAAGCCTGTTGCTATGGCTGCGGCACGTCCGTGTATGGTGTGAAAACCGTAGGTGTTCAGGTAATATACAAAGCGCGACGAACAACCGATACCCGACACGAAAGCGAACCTCTCGCGCGGAATGTCCAATCGCTCCGCCACCTCTGCCAGAGCGCGGAGTACGGCATTAAATATGGCGTGGTCGCCACATCCGGCACACCACTTCACGGTGTTGCCATTACGGAAGTCATTAGGAGAGTAGTTCATCTTTCTTATCGTATATATTTATACCATTTGTAAGTGCGTCAATGTTTTGACGTATTGTATTCAACTCGTCAAGGTTAAACAGAAACTCCTCGCGCAACTCCTCCGGCGAGAATGTCTCGGTGTTGTAACTTAAATATGCGTCAATCTCACATTCGCGGAATGTGGCGTTGAGGTGCTGTACTAACTGACCGCAGTTCTGCTCACATACAAGCACGCGGTCATATTGTGGCAGTATCTGGTCAAGTCGCTCGGATATAGGGTTGAGCATTTCAAGGTGGCAATGGGCAATCTTATGTCCGCTTGCGAAGAGCTCCTCTACCACCTCCGATATGATACCGTAGGTGCTACCCCAACTCATAACGAGCAATCCCTCCTTTGCACCAATAGCCTCTGGTGCGGCAAGGTCTGCTTGTGCCATCTCTACACGCTCTCTACGCAATTCGTTCATCGCCTCGTGGTCCTCGGCTGCGTACGATATTTCGCCCGTTACAATGCGCTTTTCAAGACCTCCGATGCGGTGTTCCAACCCCTCTTCGCCGGGGATAGCCCAAGGTCGTATTGAACGGTTGTCTATGGTGTAAGGGTTGAATAGTCCTCTCTCCGAGAAGCAACTCTCCCAACGTTTCTGCGCCTCTAAACCCTCGCGTGTTACGATAGGAGGGTTGATAGGGGGCAGAGAGTTGATATCTACAATGCGCCAAGGCTCCGAGCCGTTAGCGAGATTGCCATCGGTTAGAAGAACGACAGGCATCATTCTCTCCAACGCTATCTTTGCTGCCATATATGCCTTCTCAAAGCAGTCTGCGGGCGACTTCGCTGCCAAAACAACGATAGGGCAGTCGCCATTGCGCCCGTGCAGAGCCTGTAAGAGGTCGGCTTGCTCACTCTTTGTTGGCAGTCCTGTTGAAGGTCCTCCTCGCTGCACATCTACTACGACCAGCGGTATTTGAGCCATTACAGCCAATCCGAGAGCCTCGCTTTTCAGGGCAAGTCCCGGACCTGATGTTGTAGTAACGGCAAGCGCACCTCCGAACGATGCTCCGATGGCGGTGCAGATGCCCGCAATCTCGTCCTCCGCCTGTACGGTGCGTACGTTCAAAGCCTTATGCTTCGCCAACTCCTCCAATATGCCCGTTGCAGGGGTGATAGGGTAGGAGCCGCAGAAGAGTGGGCGACCACTGCGCTCGGCAGCCGCTATAAAGCCCCACGCAACGGCGGTATTGCCATTTATGGAGCGGTACTCTCCCTTCGGTAGGGTGCATCGTTGAGTGATGCGTCTTTCGCCTATGAGGTGGCTGTTCTCGGCATAGTGTATGCCTGCGGTGAGGGCTTCAAGGTTTGCGGCGAGGATATTTTCGCCCTTTGCCCCCAATCGCTTTGTTAGTACCGTCTGGGCATACTCGCCACTTATACCGTACATTCCGAGTGCGATGCCGAGTGTGAGTATGTTACGACACTTCACTGCGCTCTTGCGGTCAAGACCGAACTTTTCTACCGCCGCGAGTGTCATCTGCGTAATCGGGACCTCCAAGACCTCGTTGTTGGTGAGGTTTAACTCAATTCCGATTAGGTCGTGGCTAATGCCGACCTTCTCCATCGCCTCCGGAGTGAAGGCATCACTGTCAATTATGATGAGTGCGCTCTCTCTCGCGCGGCTGCGGTGCGCTTTGAGTGCTGCGGGGTTCATCGCTACCAATACATCGCACAACTTACCCGCGTGCTGCACCTTTTGAGGTCCGAAGTGTATCTGAAAACCCGAAACACCGGCTATTGTGCCTTGTGGGGCGCGTACCTCTGCCGGGTAGTCGGGAAATGTGGATATGCTCTGTCCGGCGTGGGCCATACTCTCGGCAAAGAGTGTTCCTGCGAGTTGCATTCCATCGCCTGAATCGCCCGAAAATCGTATTACAGTACCCATAATCTATTTTGCTAATCCCTTAATTGTTAGTATTGCTGTGCCATTTGAGGCGTTGGAGTGTATCTGCACGACACGGTGAAATACCCCCTTATCTACTTTGCGCGGTTCAACCACAACTTTAACATTACTCTTACCTCCGGGAGGTATAGGCTTATGCGAGAATGTTACCTTTGTGCAAGAGCAAGATGTTGATGCGGATAATAATACCAGCGGCTCATCGCCACTGTTTACCACGTGGAAGGTGTGGCTTCGGTTCTCGCCTTTGCGGGCTATGGAGCCAAAGTCGTGAACGCTCTCCGTGAACTCAATGTAAGCACCCTTCTTCTCACCTTGTGCGGAAGTAGGCGTTGCTACACCTACGAATAGTGCCAATAGTGTTATGAAAAACAGTTTGGAGTACCTCATATCTACTCTTTTTCTATTTCATCTTAAAAATGTAGGTTATCTTACCACCTTGTATGAATGCCTTGCTCTCGGTAAATCTCGCCTTGCGTGCCGCTGCGAGCGCCGCTTCTACAAGAGCCGTATCCGATGTTGTTGAACCCTTCGGATCGTAGGCGGCATCGGTTACCTGTCCTGCCTGATTTACCGTTACTTTAACTACCACACGACCACCCTTATTTCCCGCAGGGTAGATAGGCTGTGGCAGAGAGCCGACCAAACCACGTCCCTGCAAGCCCTCATCAAGTGCATCGTTACCCGCAGGGTTAAGACCGCCTCCCGTACCCGCCGCCGTAGCAACGGTGTCCCTCTTGGCGTATGGATTACCCGCATTTGCAGGTCTATCCACGCCACTCTTTGACATCTTGAAGAGTGCCTGCTGATTTACCGTGCGAGTCTCCTCCGCTTTGCCCGCCACCTGTTGTGTATTGTCGCGCGGAGCGAGTTTCTCGTGGCGCGGAGCCTCTTTAACCTTTGGTTGTGGTTTCGGCTGTGGCTTTGGCTGTGGAGGTTCTGGCTTCACCATCTCAATATAGATGGCATCGGCCTCCGGTTTACTATTCGGCACAATATGAACCTTGCCGAATATAAATACCCCGCAAATCAAAACCGCATACACGGCAAAGGCGATATATGCCCAGTGAGTCGATTTCATCTATCTGCTATTTCGCCTGTGTTGCAAGTATCAGGCGGTAGTTATTGTCTTTTGCGATATTCATCACCTTGACCACCTCATCTACTGCTACACTCTTGTCGCAGTGCAGAGATACGGTTGGTTGTTCCTGCTCTTTAAGTCGTGCCTTCAACGCACGCTCCACACCCTCGATGTTAGCCATCTTTTCCATCTCGACATAGTATTCGTAGTGGCTACCGCTATGTTTGATGGATACGGTGGTTATCGCCTTATCTTTTAGTTGGTTGCTGCTCTTTGGCAACTCCAATTTCAGAGCGTTTGGGTTGATAAGAGTTGTGGCGATAATCATAAAGATGAGGAGTAGGAACATCAAGTCGGTCATCGCCGAAGCGGAGAACGACTTATCTACTTTTGAACCTCGTTTTATTGCCATAACGTTACTCCTTCTTTGCCGGTTGATTCAAAATATCCATAAATGCGATTGAGTTTGCCTCCATACGGAAGACCAACTTCTCGATGCGAGCCACGAGGTAGTTATATCCGAAGTAGGCAGGGATACCCACCAACAGACCACCCACGGTGGTAACCATCGCTACGTACATACCGCCCGAGAGGAGAGCCAAATCTACCGTTCAGCCCGCCTGCGACATATCCATAAAGGTCTGCACCATACCGATTACGGTACCCAAGAAACCAATCATTGGCGCACCACCTGCGATTGTGGCAAGGAATGGCAAACCATTCTCCAACTTTGAGACTTCAAGGTTCGCCACATTCTCAATTGCGCTCTGTACGTCGCTCATTGGACGACCGAGTCGCTCAATACCCTTCTCAACCATACGCGCGATAGGGGTATTCTCCTTGCGACAGAGTACGACTGCCTCCTTGATTTTACCCTCAACGATAAAGTCGCGGATACGATTCATAAAGTTGATGTTGAGGCGCGATGCCTTCACAATAGCGACAAATCGCTCTACGAAGATAAAGATGGTAACACCTCCGAGTAGTAGCAGTACCCACATTAACCATCCACCTTTTAGGAAAAGTGTCCATAAGGACATTGTCTCTCCAGCTGCTTGCAACATTGTAATCATAAGTAAATCTATTTTTTAGTTGTTATTTGTTTTTATTACTCTCTTTTTCGTCGTTCTTTGCCTCCGAGGTTACCGCCTTTGCATCGTCGCCCTTCTCCGACCTCTCTCGTCGCTCCTTTTTATCCTTCTTGAAGCGTGAGGCTACGCGCTGTTGTAGGTTGCGACCATTCTCAAAGTCCTCCTTGAAGTAGATACCCAAACCTGTCTCCTGCAAACCTTGGTTCTCGTCAAAGCGGTCTATGGTGTGGGTAAAGCCCTTCAAGCGTAATGTTCCGGCTCGGTCAATCAGCCAAGTGAGGTATGCCTCGCCCGTAAAGTTGGAGGTTGCATTTACCACCTGCGTCTTATCTACTATGTAGTTACCCTCCACCTCAATTATAAGGCGGTTGTTTATCAGACCCTTTGAGAAGCCGAAATCCACCTCATCGCTCATCTGCTCGGTGCGAGGACGATAACGCAGCACAATCTTGTAGTTGTCGTTTGAGAGCCAGTTGCTCAACTGATTTGAGAGCATCTCAAAACCGGTTGTTGCTGCGGCAGATGTAGCACCCGTTGCCGCGGTCATACTTGACGACTCCGAAACAAAACTGTTTGCAATAATGAGGTATAGGAACTGTTGCGACTTGCTCTCCGGTGTCGCGAGTGTGCTGGCGATGATACTCTGCACCTCCGAGTCGGCATCAGGAACGACCACGTCAAAGGTTACATTCGGCTGCATCAGGCGGTCTGTAAGGTGTATATAACACTCCACAGGCACGGCACGTGAGGATACGTTGCCACCCGATATGGAGCCTTCAACCAAAGGTTGCAACGAGGCTTTCAGTCGATATATGGCATCTATGTTCAGCATCGCATTCAGTGGCTCTCCTGTCCATTGTATCGTAGAGCCCGGCTCAATATCAAACCACTTGTTGATGATATTTTGCAGCGTGAAGAGATAACTTCCACTCTCAATGGTATAGTCGCCATACATCTCAAAGATGTTTGCCTTCGGATTTATACGCATATTGAGCAGACCCTCACCTCGTCCCTTGATAATATCGCCTACGGTAGGGTCAATCACCAACTGCATCTCGGCATTAGGTCGCACATCAAGAGCCATCGTAATATCCATTGAGCCACCGCCGGCAGTACGACGCTTCTGGCGATTCTCAAAGAGCATCTTCTTGCGCACGAGATAGGAGGTTGTGTCGGTATTATTCTTCGTAGCAAATGTTACGAAGTCGGCACTCTGAATATCGCTCTTATCCGTGAGAGGCATAAAGAACTTGGTATTATCCTCACTTCTCGCCACGAAGTCCATCTGCACACCCGCCTTGTCGCCACGTATTGAGCCTGTACCCGAGGCGAATATCGTACCATAGAACATTGAATTATCGCGTTCTGTGGTGTTCATTATCAACATATTATTCGCTTGCAAATCTATCTTGTACTCAATGTTTGAGAGGTGTTGCAACGAAAGACCTATTGAGAGATTTCCCCTTCTGTTGTGTTTGTCGTAGATAGGGATATTTGAAGCGAGCATCTCGTTATTCTTGACCATCATCACAGCCTCTGGTGCCGTATATCGGCATTTGAGGTAATCGACCGTTGTGGAGAGGTTCTTCGCGGTAATCTTTCCCGACAACTCTGCTTCGCGCCTTACACCCGTGAGCGTGAGGTCGGCTGTTGCCGTACCCTCCGTGTCGGAGATGATACCTTTGAGCATAGGGTCCAACAGAGCCATATTTATCTGGTCGGTGTGCAGATGGGCATAGTAACGCATCTGTGCCGGAGCATAGAATCCCTGTATTATACTCTTCTTCGTATCCACCGTAGAGATGTTGAGCGAGGCGCGACTACGTCCGAAGTCCCATTGAGAGGTGAGCAGAAGGCTCGGTACGGATATTCCGCTTACGTTTACGTCGTTCAACGTAATTCGTGCATCTATACGACTCTGTTTGAGCGCAGAGTGTACAGTGGCATAACCATCTGTCGTGCCATCTATCTCGTAACCAATGCGACTCGTTATCTGTGTTATCGGCGCAAGCGAGAAGTTGTCCAAGCGCAGGTGTATCGAGTCGCTCTCCATACGCGAGGCTACGCCATCTACATATAACCCTTGCGACTCATTCTGCACCATAAAGTTGCGAACAACTACTCTTGACGAGTCAATATCTATACCTTCGGTCGATATATCCCAAATCTCCTCGCCTTGGCGGATATGTGTTGGGTTAAGACCTATGGAGAGGTGTCGCGCACCATTCTTACGTGATACCAACATCGTTGCCGACAACTCTCCATTCATATCGCGTAGCGAGTCGGAGAAGTGTCCGTCAATGTGGAGTCGGTTATTCTTTGCACCACCCGAGACGCCCACCTTTGAGAAGTGGAGCATTCCCGCATAGAGGTCTTTTGCCTCCAACGAGAGTGCGAGCGAGTCGCCCGCATTGCCCGCTTTGAGGTCAAGTTCGGTTGCGAGATAGTTGCGGTGCATTATAAAGTCGGACTTTGCCCTCATCAAGAATCTATTCTCGGCAGGGTTTACCAACATCTGCAACGAAGAGCCCTCCGCAAGTTCCAAGCCTTCGGTTATACAGCCAAGCAGCGGGTCTATATTCTTTGTTGAGACGGCGAGTATAGCCACCTCGTCGCCAATCTCTTCAATATGGCGACCAATCTTTTCGCGTGTCTGTTTATCGTAGAGTTGAGGCGCGTACTGTGCGAGCAGATCCTTCAAATAGTAGATTACGTCGCTATACTTGGTACGGCTCTCAAATGTGGCATCTGCGAAGTCCGATTCAAGGGTTACGGTGCGCGAGTCCTCGTCGCTTGTCAAGGTTAATTCCACGAGGTCGGCATTGCAACTATTGTTTATCGTCTGGTACGCTGCATCGGCAATACGTACCGAGCCTTGCATATTGTCTATGGTTGAGCCCTGCAATGATAAGCCGATGTCGCCCTTGAAGAGTGATATGCTGTCGCGAGGGTTTATGCACATTGCGTGCAGGTCAGCATCCGCGATAGAGAAGATTGCATCGTAGCGAGGCATCTCCGAGTCGCTGAAATCGGCTATCGCCTCACCCTCCATCTTCAATGCAGAGTCGTTCGTCGCAATGTTTCCTATAATTCGCTTATCTACGATATTTGCTTTGACAGCGATACCTTTGTAGTTGTGTCCAAAGAGGTGTACGTCAGATATGTCGCTATCTCCCTGTAACGAGAAACTGCCCTTGCCGAACTCTCCGTTTACATTTGCCGTAAGCGATGCGGTGTCAAAATTCTTGTTTTGAAGCAGATGCCCAAGGTTTATCTCTCCTATATCGGTGGTTGCAGTGAAGTGTCGTTTGTCGCCCTGCTTGCGCATTGTACACTCGGCACCTACATCGCCACCACTACCCACTTTGACGCTCGCCTTGGCGCGGAAATCGTTTATCGTACCGGCGAACTTGCCCGATGCCGTTATATGCTCGGTGCGGGCAATGTATTGGTTTGCCCCCTCACCAATGTTGATGTGGGCGATATTGTGGAGCAGGGTAGTAATCTCCTCTGTTGAGGCGTCCAACTTCTTGACGTTGATGTCAAAGTGTGTTCGTGGTACATCGACCAAACCCTTGACCTTCGCGGAGGCTACGATTGTTCCGCCCTCCTTCGTGGTTACGTGTCTTGCCTCCGCGCGGAAGTTTGCCACAGGACCATTCATTTCAAGGTCTGCGTCGCTTATGACGGTCTGCCACTGCCACATTGCAGGGGCGAAGTATCCAACATCGTCAGATGATACGGTACTATCCTCCACTCGGCAGATAATGGATACTTTGTTGATAAAGTCCTTATACTCCTGCCAACCATCTCCGTCAATAAGCAGATATTTGAGGTTGATATCTGTTGCCGAGGAGAGAATCTTGGCATCTTCAACCTTGATTTTTCCTTTATCCACAAAGAAGTATCCCGACAACTTATCAAGCGTAAAGCCGCTTCGCTCCACGAAAGATATGCTCTGTACATCACCACTCACGGCACTCTGCTCGACCATAAAGTCGTCAATCTGGACATCTATGCCGAGGAACTGCATATTCGTATAATCTACACCGCCATCATTTTTGCTTTTCGCCAAGCGGTGCATTCTGAAATCTATATCGTTACCACTCAACGAGCGTATTTTCAGGCAGAACTTATTTTTACCCTTTCCGCGAGGTATGCGGTCGGTAACCTCCTTGACGTTCATCGGACCACGCTCTGTTTCGCGCAGAATAAACTTTCCGCCCTCCACGTGTCCGTAGTTTATCGTGAGTTGCTTCGGTAGGGTGGCGAGCGACGAGAGGTAAGCGTTTACGCGATTTACGTAGAGTAGGGTGTCGCCATCAAGGTCCTCTACGTAGAGGTCGCGCACGGCAACTCGGTTAAGGAGTCCGATGGTGATATGACCAATCTCAACGCGTGTTCCGAGTTTCTCGCTTGCAAACTCGGAAGCCTTATCTGCAACGGCGTTTTGTACGAATGGTATAGAGAGCAGCAGCGCACCGAGAATAGGAATAATTATCAACAATAGAGTGATTGCCGATACTATCCTTAACAATATTTTTATAACTTTGCGCACTGCTTTTATGCTAATTTTAACCGAGTTACACCAATTATTGTGCTATAACAGTCGGGTTAAGTTATATAATAACTTACAAAAGTAGTCATAATTACCGAGAAAACGAAATTTTTTAGAGATTATTTTTGATATGGGACATATAATTCTTGGAATCGAGTCTTCGTGCGACGATACGTCGGCTGCCGTTTTGCAGGATACGACCCTGCTATCAAGCGTGATTGCTTCGCAAGCGGTACACGCTCGCTATGGTGGAGTGATACCCGAACTTGCCTCGCGAGCGCACCAGCAAAACATTGTACCTGTGGTAGATACTGCTCTTAAAGAGGCGGGTATTACCATCGACAAGGTCGATGCCATCGCCTTTACTCGTGGTCCGGGCCTGCTCGGTTCGTTGATGGTGGGCACATCTTTTGCCAAGGGGTTGTCGGTTGCACACAATATCCCGATGGTTGAGGTCAATCACCTCTACGGACACATTTTGTCGCCATTTGTCGTAATCCCCGACACGGAGCATCGTGAGCCACAGTTTCCGTTCCTCTGCCTCTTGGTTAGTGGAGGACACACGCAGATAGCGAAGGTCAATTCGCCATTTGATATGGAGATTGTCGGCTCTACGATTGACGACGCGGCGGGTGAGGCTCTGGATAAGTGCGCCAAGGTTATGGGGCTTCCGTACCCGGGAGGTCCCGTGATAGATGCGTTGGCGAAGGAGGGCGATGCGGAGGCATTTACCTTTGCGCGACCTCGCATCGGCGAGTACGACTTCTCGTTTTCGGGACTTAAAACATCGTTCCTATACACTCTACGCGATGCCGTAGCGGAGAATCCGAACTTTATTGAGGAGCGCAAGGCAGACCTATGTGCATCTATCTTGCATACGGTTGTGGAGATTCTTATTGAGCGACTTGTGAAGGCTTCAAAGCAACTCGGTATCAAGGATATCGCTATCGGTGGTGGTGTGGCTGCGAACTCGCTGTTGCGTGCAAGAGTTGCCGAGGAGGGCGAGAAGCGTGGCTGGCGTACCTTTATTCCGGAGCGTCGCTTCACTACCGACAATGCGGCAATGATAGCGGTGGCAGGCTACTACAAGTATATGCAGGGCGAGTTTGCCGCGCTTGATGTTGCGCCAAAGGCGCGTTTCTAACGCGATGTGGGATAACACGATGCGACTTTTTGTAAAAATTACTATCTTTGCAGAAAAATAGAGAATTATGAATAGCACAAAGAAGATAACACTCCTATCGGTTTTCGCCTTGATACTGCTTGTTGCGGACCAAGTTTTGAAGATATGGGTTAAGACATCGTTCAAACTCGGTGAGTCTTTGACGGTCTTCCCGGATTGGTTTCAACTGCTCTTTATTGAGAATAACGGTGCTGCCTACGGAATGCAGATGGAACTCGGTGGAGGTTTTGATTGGGGCAAACTTATTTTGAGCCTCTTGCGTATCGTGTTGGTATGCGGACTCGGCTACTATATCTACCGCCTTGTTAAGCGTAAGGCCCCTGTGGGTATCCTTATTGGCTTGACGCTTATCCTCGCAGGTGCTATGGGAAATATCCTTGACAGTGCATTCTATGGTTTGATTTTTTCAGAATCGACACCGGCACAGGTGGCGCAGTTTGGTGGCAGTTACGCACCATTTATGATGGGCAAGGTTGTCGATATGTTCTACTTTCCACTATTTAAGTGGGAGGCGCATCCGCAGTGGCTCAACTTCCTCTTTAATGCGGAGGGCTACTTCTTCGGTCCTGTATTCAACCTCGCCGACGCCTATATCTCGGTAGCAGTGGTCTATCTGTTGCTGTTCCAATACAAGTTCTTCAAGTAGTAAACCCTTTTCGGCAACGAAGATGTTTAAGCCTATACCCTCATTTATTTACAGCAAGGCAAATCAGATTGCGATGGTGCTTTTTGTGCCATTCTTCGCACTGATATTCATCAACATTTATCGTCCGTTGGACTTTGATAAACTTGACGACAGTTTCCTCTGGGGGCTTAATATCTCGCGTGAGGTTGCCGTGCAGTTGATTACCATTTTGATGGTGCTTGGAGGTATGGTTATCGCGACAATCAGCCGCAGTATTATGAACTTCTACGCCAAACGTCGCACTTTGACCTACTTTGGCTATATCCTATGGATTTTGGGCGAAATTGCGGCTATGGCAAGTGCCTTCACTATCGCGGCTCTCTATACCGAAACCGATAAATCTCTTACCGAACTCTTCCGAAACTCCTACGTGAAGACGGCACTTATCGTGGTTATACCGTACGTGATGTGCTATATCTACTTTATCTGGCACGAGAATGCTCGTGAGTTGAAAGCACTACGCAAGCAGATAGCCGAAGATGAGACCGTGTTGCAGAAGGCCTATATTCATATCTCCGACGAGAAGGGCGATGTTCGCCTCTCAATTCGTCGTGAACACCTCGTGTTGGTTGAGTCGGCAGACAACTATGTTTGTGTCTATTATCTCAATAACCAGAGCCTGAAAAAGATGATGATACGCAACACACTGCGTCGTGTTGCCGAGCAGTTGGAGGGTACAAATATCGTGCGTTGCCACCGTTCGTATGTAGTCAATTTTTCATTGGTTGCAGCCCTTCGCAAAGAGAAGGAGGGTGTCTTTGTTGAGTTCGGCATAGAGGGCGTTCCGAATGTCCCAATCTCTCGCACTTATGGCGATAATGTCCGCCATTGGATGGAGATGAATGGTTAGGTGCTAAATTTCACAACTACTATTTTTATCCCTGTTTTGTGGTGTTTTATCCCTTATAGGAATTTCACCCCAAAAGCACTTGCCTTATACCATAAATTTTTCATTTTGGATATAGTGCCCCATATTTGCACCGACAGAAAATAATTTCGTACAAATGAGACACTATTTAGACCGCCTTCAAGAGTCGATGATTGCCAAGTGGAATACCGAGGCATTGTCCGACTACCGAGGCAAAACATTTACCTTTGCAAATTTCGCAACCGAAATAGCAAGACTTCACACAATTTATAAGTTCTTGGGCGTAGAGCAGGGCGACAAGGTATCGCTCGCTGCGAAGAACTCATCACGTTGGGCGATGGCATTCTTGGCAACTACGACCTATCGCGCTGTTGCTGTGCCTATCCTTGCGGACTTTACACCGGAGTCAATCTCAAATCTTGTAGAACACTCCGATAGCCGTATCTTGTTTACCGAGCCGAAGTGTTGGTCGGAGATGCCGAAGGAGCAACTTGACAAGGTGTTGGCGGTTGTGAGTTTGGAGGACTATTCGATACTCTACCTCCAAGACGAGGTAAAGCGTGAGGAGTTAGAGTCGCAACTTGCAACCATTCCGGAGGTCTATCCGGAGGAGATGAAGCACGAGGTTGTGAACTATGGCTGTGGCTCGCTTGACGACTTGGCGATTATCAACTATACGTCGGGTACAACTTCGCAACCGAAGGGTGTGATGCTCACTTCGGGCAATATCTCCGCGAATATCGACTTTGCGTTGAATAATATCGCTGTTGAGGATGGCGATAAAATTATCTCGATGTTGCCTTTGGCGCATATGTACGGAATGGCATTTGAGTTTATCTACCCGATTTGTGGTGGCGGACACGTCTATTTCCTCGGTAAGACTCCGACTCCGACACTCCTGATGCAGGCGTTGGCAGAGGTTAAGCCTTATCTGCTCATTACCGTACCATTGGTTATGGAGAAGATCTTCAAGGGTAAGGTTATGCCTGTGTTGAACAAGCCTTTGATGAAGGTGCTTACCAAACTGCCTATCATCAACAATATCATATACGGCAAGGTGCGCAAACAGTTGCTTACCACCTTTGGTGGCAACCTCCGTTCAATAGTCCTCGGTGGTGCAGCATTAAATCCTACTGTTGAGAAGGTTATGCGCAAGGTTCGTATGCCATACACCGTAGGCTACGGTATGACCGAGTGCGCTCCATTGCTCTCATACTCCCCTTGGCAGACATTCGTTGCCGGCTCGTGTGGACGTCCTGTTGATGGCTTGGAACTTCGCATTGACTCTACCGACCCTCATAAGGTTGTAGGTGAGATTCAGGCTCGTGGTGCGAATGTGATGGTAGGTTACTACAAGAACGAGGATGCCACAAAGGCAGCTTTTACTGCCGATGGCTTTTTGCGCACGGGCGACCTCGGTGTTATGGACCGCAAGGGCAATATCTTCATTAAGGGACGTAGCAAGTGTATGATTCTTACTGCTAACGGACAGAATATCTATCCGGAGGAGATTGAGAGCCGTTTGAATGCTATGCCTCACATTGCCGAATCCATTGTCGTAGAGCGAGATAAACGCCTTGTGGCTATTGTTGCTCCTGTGGCTGATGACGAGGGCGCAAGCGATGAGACTCTTGCTCAATATATGGAGGCAAACCGCGTGGAGTTGAACGAGACGCTCCCTTCTTATAGCAAAATCACAAAGATTGAGATTTTACGCGAGGGCTTCCTGCACACTCCGAAGCACTCTATTAAGCGATTCCTCTACAATTAGTGAGAAATAGAAACCCTGTTTTGAGGTGTTCGGCGATAAAGTCGGGCACCTTTTTTTGTCATTAAGGGGCGGAGTAGGACTCCAAAACAATCTCTAATTTTACATTGCTGATTTTGTATTTCTAAATTTTATTTGTATCTTTGGTGCGTGATATAGTTTTTTTACTGCAAAGAGTATGACAAATAGAGAAGTTATTGAGGCTTTGGCTGCCGATGTTGAGCGTCTTATGCGTATGCACGAAAGCGCGATGGCGGAGGTAGCATCTCTTCGTGCGAAGAGTGCCGAGCAGAGTGCCAAGATACACTCTTTGCAGCAGCAGCTCAAAGAGACCAAGTCCGAGTTGTCGCGTGCAACACTCCGTGAGATTGCGGGAGGCGCGGCGGGCAACAAGGCGGCGGCACGCACGCAGATTAACCGTTTAGTGCGGGAGGTTGATAGATGTATAGCGTTGGTGTCGAATAAGATATAGATGAACTATGAGCGCAGAGCGTAAGTTGGAGATAAAGTTGGAGATTGTCGGCAAGACCTACTCGTTGAAGATAGATCCTGCCAGCGAAGAGGTGTATCGCCTTGCCGCACGCGAGATTAACTCTCGTGTAGCCGAGGCCCAACTCGCTCGTTATGACGGATTTCGTATTCAGGACTACCTCTCCTTGGTGGCGGTAGATTTGATGATTGCGAATATCCGAATGCAACACAAAGACGATATTGCCGATGGCGAGATGCAGGTATTGAAGGAGCTCTCGGAGCGACTCTCAAACCACCTTGCCAAGTAGGAGAGGTTCTCTACATATTTTGAAGGATTTACCCGCATAGATTCCTTTACATTTTGCGATGCTGAACACTTACTAAATTGGGGTGTACTTCGTTTTCAAAACCAGGCCTTGTAGCCCTTTGGGGTGAGTGCTATGGCACCGGTGGAAGGTTGCGACTTTTGAGGAGCCCCACACATGACGATTTTACAGCTTCGTCAAACAAGATAAGGAATGTATGCGGTTTTTTATTTTTTGACAGACTTTTTACTTTTAATATAAACTAGAAAATTATGGACATTATCACAATTATTGCTATTGCTGTTGTTGTGTCGGTCATAGTCGGAGGTGCAACCTATTATGGTGTTCGTCTTCGCGCGAAGAGCATTTTACAGAAGGCCGAGAATGATGGCGAGATGCTGAAAAAAGAGAAAGAACTTCAAGCCAAGGAGAGGTTTATACAGTTGAAGAGTGAGCACGATCGTCAGGTGAATGAGCGAAACCAGCGACTCAACCAGAGCGAGCAGCGTGCCAAGCAACTTGAAAATCAGTTGCAGAATCAGCAGCGCGAGTTGGAGCGCAAGATGACCGAAAACGACCGCTTGAAGGAGAAGATGGAGTCGCAGATTCAACTCTTGGAGGAGAAGAAGGCTCAACTCGCACAGGTTATGAGCGAGCAGAACTCTCGCTTGGAGCAGATTTCAGGTATGAGTTCGGAGGAGGCGAAGGCTATCCTTATCGAGAATATGAAAGATGAGGCGAAGAGCGACGCTGCTGCCTATATCAACGAGACCATTGAGGAGGCAAAACTCACCGCAACCAAGGAGGCGAAGCGCATTATCGTCGCTTCAATCCAGCGTGTAGCAACCGAGACCGCTATTGAGAATGCGGTTACTGTCTTCAACATCGACTCCGACGAGGTTAAGGGACGCATTATTGGCCGTGAGGGCCGTAATATCCGCGCCTTGGAGGCTGCTACGGGTGTTGAGATTATCGTCGATGATACTCCGGAGGCTATTATTTTGAGCTGCTTTGACCCTGTGCGTCGTGAGATTGCCCGCTTGGCTCTGCACCAACTCGTTACCGATGGACGTATCCACCCTGCCCGCATTGAGGAGGTTGTGGCAAAGGTTAAGAAGCAGATTGAGGAGGAGATTGCCGAGGTGGGCAAGCGTACCACTATTGACCTCGGTATCCACGGCCTACACCCAGAACTTATCCGCCTTATCGGTAAGATGAAGTACCGCTCTTCGTATGGTCAAAACCTGTTGCAACACGCCCGCGAGACCGCAAACTTGGCGGGTATTATGGCGGCAGAGTTGGGCTTGAATCCAAAGATTGCTCGCCGTGCCGGTCTGTTGCACGATATTGGCAAGGTGCCTGACGATGAGCCGGAGTTGCCACACGCAATTATCGGTATGAACTTGGCAGAAAAGTACAAGGAGAAGGCCGACGTATGCAACGCTATCGGTGCTCACCACGACGAGACGGAGATGACCTCAATGATCGCACCTATTATTCAGGTCTGCGATGCTATTTCGGGCGCACGTCCGGGCGCACGCCGTGAGGTTATTGAGTCATATATCAAGCGATTGAAGGAGATGGAGGATATCGCCTTGTCATATCCGGGTGTAGCGAAGACCTACGCTATTCAGGCGGGTCGTGAGTTGCGCGTTATCGTAGGTGCGGACAAATTGTCTGATGCCGAGAGCGAGAGCCTGTCGCACGATATAGCGAAGAAGATTCAGGACGAGATGACCTATCCGGGACAGGTTAAGATTACTGTTATCCGAGAAACTCGTGCTGTGAGTTACGCAAAATAAAATTTCTTGTGATAAGCCGCAATCTGCGGCACATCGTTCAAAGTCAAGAGCCTCGGGCTGTACGAAACTGTACTATCCCGAGGCTCTTCTTTTTCGATGCACCACACCTTACGGCTTCTGACAAGAAATTGCGTTGCACTTACCTGACTTTGGGGACTTTTTTTGTCCACGAGGCTGCAATCTTGGTTATTTTTATTATTTTTGCAAAAATAATAAATAAGACTATTGCTATGCAGATTGTAAAGTTTGTCTTTAACCCTATTCAGGAGAACACATACGTCGTATGGGACGATACGAAGGAGTGTATTGTTGTAGATGCTGGAAATAGCTCGGCACGTGAGGATAAGGTGCTGGCGGAGTTTATCGCAGAGCAGGGGTTGCGCCCCGTCTTGGCGGTAAACACACACTGCCACTTCGACCATATCCTTGGCGTTGAGTTTCTGCGCGAGACCTACGGCGTTAAGTTTGCTGCTTCGTCTGCCGACCTACCACTCCTCAAAAGTTGTCGTGCAAGTGGCGCAATGTTCGGTATGGAGTTGGGCGCACTTCCCGAAACTATAGATATAGACCTTGCCGAGGCGGAGGAGTTGCGCTTTGGGGAGACTACGCTCCAAGTTATCGCCACTCCGGGACACTCAAAGGGGTGTATCTCGCTCTTGCACGAGGAGTCAAAATCACTCTTTACGGGCGACACCTTGTTCCGCGAGAGCATTGGTCGTACCGACCTTCCGGGAGGCGACTATCCAACGATTATTCGCTCTATCTTGGATAAGATTTTGCCGTTGGGCGATGAGGTTACCATCTATCCGGGCCACGCCGAGAAGAGTACCATCGGACACGAATCGCTCTACAACCCGTTTGTGGTGGAGGTTTTGAATAACGAGGTTAATTTGAATTAAAAATTAACTTTTAACTCTGCACTTTTAACTTTGAACTGAAAAAGTTATGCGTATAGATATCTTAACAGTTGTGCCTGAACTCTTGGTGTCGCCTCTGAATGAGTCGATATTGAAGCGTGCGCAGGAGGGCGGCTATGCCGAGATTCATATCCACAATATCCGCGACTACTCGGAGGATAAGCACCACAAGGTCGATGACTACCCTTTTGGTGGTGAGGCAGGTATGGTGATGAAGATTGAGCCGGTGTTCCGCTGCATCGAGAAGTTAAAGAGCGAGCGTCATTATGACGAGATTATATTCACCTCGCCCGACGGCATTCGTTACGACCAGCACGAGGCAAACCGACTCTCGACACTCGAAAATATCATTATCCTTTGCGGACACTACAAGGGCATCGACTACCGTATCCGTGAGCATCTTATCACTCGCGAGATATCGGTTGGCGACTATGTGCTGACGGGTGGCGAATTGGCAGCAGCGATTATCACCGACTCGGTGGTGCGCCTCTTGCCGGGTGCGATTGGCGACGAGGCTTCGGCTTTGACCGACTGCTTCCAAGATGATTTATTGGCACCGCCCGTATATACCCGCCCTGCGGAGTTTAATGGCTGGAAAGTACCCGAAGTGCTTTTGTCGGGCAACTTTGCAGAGATAGCCAAGTGGCAAGATGAGCAAGCGTATGCTCGCACAAAGGCGTTAAGACCCGACCTACTTGAAGAATAAAATCGTTCTGATTAGTTCTTTTTGCACGATGCTTCGGATAACGAAATGCTCACATACGCCCAAGTATGCTCCGCTTCCGTTCCCTCGCCTCGCACAAAAATAATCTAATCATTGACGATTTTTGACGGTTGCGGTTGGCTTTTAGTGAGATTAGGGAAATTAGGGAGTTTAGCGAATGCTATTCTCCCTATTCTCATTAAATTCCCCACACTCCCTATACTCCCTACTGCTGGGTATCGTTTTCGATACCTGTGAAGATTAAGGGGCAATCGTAGGGTTAATTAAAGTTATCGCCTCGCAGTTTATTCTGCGAGGCGATATGCTAAATATATATTATATTACATCACTTACTTTCGATAGGTGATATTGTATTCTACAAAAGAACGAGGAATCATAACTTCGCCATCAAATCGTAGTATTGCTACGATATTTCCTATTGAATCATATTGGTAGGTATAAACATAATCTATTGTGCCATCGAATTTACAGCATATGCGCTGGTGAAATCTTCCATTTGCATCATACTTGTACACATAATAATATTCAATATAACCTTGCGATCTTGAGAATCCGTTGTATTGAATCTCCCTTACTAATTTTCCATTAGAATCGTAATCATAAGTTGTTTTTCGGTCTGCTTTACAAGGGTTGTATTCTGTCATATTGCCTTTTGTGTCATACTTATATAGTTTTTGATAATCGTCCCAGCCACTATTATTGTAAGAATTATACTTTTTCCCAATTTCCTCTATTAATTTCCCCATTTCATTATACCTATAAATACCTCTTCCTATTAAACTACCATCTTTGTCATATATTGAATAAGAAACCCTCCTTCCATTGGCATCGTATTTATACATGGTTTTTTCTTCTTTTGCGCCTTTTTGGTATATTTCCTCTACTAACCTTTTTTCTGTGTCATATGTGTAAAGTGTTTTGTGATACAATTCGTTGGAGACAAGAAGAACGCTCTCATAGATGATACCTTGCTCGTTAAATTTGAAAGTGTAAGTGTTGTTGAGTGAAAGCTGTTTTCCTTTTGTAAGTTTTCCATAAACTTCTTTTAACTCATATTCTGCTACGGTTACCATATCTACATTGCCTTTAACTATTGGCATACAAGATAAATTTGTCCAATTTTGGTCAGGTTCTGCATAAATGATTTTTGTAGGTTGAGCGTAAATAGCAGATATAGACATCTGTAATAGTAACGCTAATGTAAAAAAACGCTTCATAATAAATAACTTTTTGTTTGCCCACCTGCCCCGAATGTGCGGTTAATATAAAAAGAAAGTGTGAGGCAGTTCGTTTATCTGACAGTAGGCATTTGGCGTAGCCCGAACACAAATAAACAATACCTCACACCGATTGGTATATAGAAAATGATATACCAAATGCGGTGACGAGTGCTTTATTGCCTATCCTTGTGTTCTAAAATCGCCAAATTTTACTGTCAAGGATTAGCGAAACACTTTCACTAATAATATGTCTGCAATCCGAGGACTGCACCACAAATTTAGAAATTATTTCTTAAATCAACAAAAAATACCCTAAAAAGCCAATGGCTAATGGCTAACAGCTAAAAGCCCTAAAATTTATTTTTGAGAGTTGCGGTAATCTCAATCAAATTTTTTAATT
>JAFXHB010000035.1 GCA_017536605.1 Alistipes sp. | reverse complement strand
GAGTGCAAATATACGGCAAAAAAATATACTGTGCAAGAAAATTTGAAAAAAACTTCATTTTCCCTTAAAAAACCTCTGCAAAAAGCGATATTTTTACACTTTATGGCGCGGTAATAACCGCCGTTGTCGCCCCTCGTATTCGCTCAACCGCCCCGAAAACCTGCCACTGCACCAATTAGCAACACGCACTGCACCTACCATCGGCGAAAAGGAGGATATAAAAACAGGGCGCGTCCAAGATTGTCCATTAGTTCTTGGAACACGCCCACACCTCCTGCGCCTATCTCCGTATCGTTGGAGGCTATAAACAACTACTAATCTTCGTCATCGTACATATACCACTCCTGCTCGAAGTCGCCATTGGAGCAACCGTAGGCTTCGAGATCCTCCTCGACCTCTTTGCCGTCGTAGCGCAGTGTGATACGATGCTCTTCGCTCTCGTAGTCCGCAGGGCCAAAGATTGCATCGAAACACTCGTAGTAGAAACTCAACTTGTTGATATCGAAATTCTCCACATCGAACTCCCTAGTCTTGCCCGCAAGGTTGTTGTAATAACCAAACTTTACGATATCCTCGCTGTTCCACTTCTCCTCCATATCGAATGGCTCGTAGTCAGAGTATTCGCTTCTATCAGAGAGTGCTTCTTCATCGAATTCAATCTCCTTGCCATCTACGGTGATACGGATAAAGCCGGGAGCATCATCGCCATTGAAAACGAATGAGCTGCTTCCCACCATCTCGTCGCCGCAGTCGAAAGCCACATATTCGTGCTCCGTAATCTCGACATCGACACAGATATGTTGTTTTTGTGATTTGTTCGGCTCTGACTTTGGGGCAGGCGTTTGTGCAGAGTTGGCATTCAGGAAATCGACCAACTTCGAGCCGAATTGTTGTGTGGTCCAAGCCTTTTCGTAAGCAAAGCCTGCTTGGCCGGCAATCTCTCTCAGGGCTGCTTTTGTGTTGTCAAACACCTCTCCCTGATAAGTAACAGATACACTGTTGTTTGCGGCGATTGAGATAACATAATCGCCATAAATTGCTTGTTTTTTCATAGTCGTAATCTTTTGTTAAATGGGGTTATAAAATGAAAATTGACTATATAAATAGTTTTTTGTTGATTACTCCTTAATTACATTACCTTCAAAATCATAAAAGGCAGTTGGAATATCGCTATCGATCACTATCGATACGGTTGCCTTGTGTGTCAATCTCGAACTCCTCGTCGCCAAGAGTAACCTTTGCCTTGCCGTTCTCGAAGTAATCTACATCATCGTACTTAACCTCTATAACCTCCTTCCCCGACTTGTCGATAATGCCCCACTTATTATTAAGGCGGACTGGTGCAAATCCATTGCAGAAATCGCACACCTGGTCATACTTGGGTGCAACAATCTCGACACCCTCGTCATTGACATATCCAAGGCCTCTATCATTATCTCCTACGACACTAAGCCCTTCAACAAATTCATTACTAATCCAATCATAACGAGGAGCTATCAGTTCTTCGCCATCTTTGTCAACCAATCCCCATTTGCCATTGGCTTTAACGAAGTATATATCACCATCTTTACAAACTTGGTCGTACTTATTATTCAGGCGTGCTTCTACATCATCTTCTTCCTCTTCCTCGGCAAAATCGCTGCTGCAATCATCTTCGTCGTATCTAGACCACTGCTCCTCGAAGGAGCCAACGGAGCAATCCCAATCCGCTCCATTCTCCTCAACATCTTTGCCGTCATAACGCAGTGTGATATGATGCTCTTCGCAATCGTAGTCCGCTGGGCCAAAGTTTACATCAAAGCACCAGTAGTAGAACATCAACTTGTTGATATCGAAATTATCAACTTCAAAGTCCCACACAGCTGTGAGGTAATTATCATTGTAACCAAACTGTACGATATCCTCGTTATCCCACTCCTCCTCCAGATCGAGTGGTTCGTAGTCGGAGTATTCGCTTCTACCCAAGAGTTCATCCACATCGAATTCTATCTCGTTGCCATCGACATAGATGCGTATCTCGTCAGGACCACCCACACCATTGAAAGCATAGGAGTCTCCAATCATCTCCTCATCGCTATCAAATGCAAGATAGTCGTGCTCCTCAATCTTGACCTCGACACGGACGTGTTGTTTATGTGATTTGTTCGGCTCCGACTTTGAGGTAGGCGTTTGTGCGGAGTTGGCATTCAGGAAATCGACCAACTTTGAGCCGAATTGTTGTGTGGTCCAAGCCTTTTCGTAAGCAAAGCCTGCTTGGCCGGCAATCTCTCTCAGGGCAGCCTTGGTGTTGTCAAATACCTCTCCTTGATAGGTTGCTGATACACTGTTGTTTGCGGCGATTGAGATAACATAATCGCCATAAGTTGCTTGTTTTTTCATAGTCGTAATCTTTTGTTAAATGGGTTTATAAAATGATATATAAATAGTTTTTTGTTAATTACTCCCTATAATCATCATATCCGCAATCTTTGCGCTTTAACTCTGGCGAGAAGGAGAGTTCGTTGCGCCCCTCGATATCTTTGGCGATAAGTTCGGCAAGGCACTTGGCAACTGCCGTGCGGCGAGAGTCCCAGAAACTTACGCTCCACGCAACCGTGATGCAGAAGCTGTTGATATTCGCCACATTCGCAAGTTTGCGGGTATATAGTTTGTGGGAGTTGATACCTACGCCGTGATAGCGTTGGAATGCACTCTCCAACTCAAAGTCCTCCTTTAAGCGCACCTCCGTATCATCTATAAGAGCCTTAAAGCGAGCCAAATCTTTAACGGTCAAGCCCTCCTGTTCAAGCGACTCGTTGCCCGTTTTGCCGCCCGCCGTAAATTCAATCTTTGCAGGGTACGAAGGCTCGTTTCCGCCACTCACAGCGAGCATCGTTATAACCCACGAATCTTCGCGCGAGGTGAGGCGGTTGAGGTCTGCCATATACTCTGCAAGCCCCTCCACCGAGTTCTCGTCGTCAAACTTATAGAATGAGCGATATGGGCGAGTCTCGCCAAACTCTCGACTAACAAAGTTGAAGCCTCCAATCTTTGCAAGATAGTAGGAGAAGTGTCCTATTACGGGGTCGGTGATATTACCCGGAGTTACGATAGTTATCTTTGAGCCTCTATCTATACAGCAACCATAGGGGCAATTAGCCGCAAAATGTTCCACTACGAGTCTATCTTGCGGGTGTTCATCAACAGGTTGCATCGAGGCTGTATTTGCCAAGCGGAAGCGGTCGGAGTTCTCTACGGCATCTATAATATCATCGACCTTCATACCCATTCGAGCCTGAATCTCAACAAGCGACAACACGGGTGGCACAATCTGAAATCCCGTAGGGCGGTCAAGTTTGCGCTCAAAGGCTTTGTGGAGTTTCTTGATATTCTTCTCGGTAACCTCTTTGTGTAGCTCCTCCGCCATAGCCTCCGAGAAGCCTGCGCCGATAAGACCGGCAGGAACGGCAAACAAGGCGATACCCAATAGACCGATAATGCAGGCAATAATGCGACCAATCAACGTTACGGGCGGAGTGTCGGCAAAGCCTCCCGGGTCGCCTATATACTGCGCAAATGCCCACACAACCGAGGTTATGCCGTTGTCATAGACTTCGGGTTGCGCTGCGTGTTCATAGAAGAAGAGTACAAACGAGAGAATCAGCGTTACGATCACGAGAAACTGCAACGAGATAAACATCTCCTTTGACTTGGAACTAATCGCGTTCTGCAACAGACGGAATGAACGCATATAGCGAAAGACGCGCAACAGACGAGCCACGCGCAACACTTTGAGCATCGCGTAAGGCAGTGGCACAACCAACGACACGTAGAAGGTGTATGTTGAAAGAATGTCGATGAGTCCATAGAACGAGAAGCAGTAGCGCACACGCCCCCAGAAACCCTTATACTTCGGGTCTAACTCGTCGGCAACCCAAATACGCAACGACACCTCCACCGTAAAGATTGCAACCGTTACAAGGTCTATAATGTGCAGTATCTGCTGGCACAAAGGCGACACATCAAAGGTCGAGATAAAGACCGAAAGGGTACTCAATACAATCAGTCCAATGATGATATAGTCGGGGATATTCTCCCACTGCTTGGTGCGAAGGTCGTTGTCAAAGACTCTCGCTAACTGTTTTCTAAACTTCTCTGTTTTTGTCATTTGTCTCTTCAATTATGGTTTGTACCGCACGGCACATATCGCCGAGTAGCATACTCTTCTTATCGGGTTGGGACAAGGTCTGCCCCTCATATAGTGGCAAGTGTACAAATATCGCCTGCAAGCCCTCTCGCTCGCGACATAGTCGCAACGCCTCGTAGTAGGTGCGGTTGCAGACATACAACCCCGCCGAATTGGTAATCTTCACGGCTATGCCCTGCGCCTCAATAGCCGAGCGAAACGACTTGATTGGCAACGATGTAAATAACGCACTCTCCTCGCCTTCGTATATCGGCTCTTCGTCGGCAATATATCCGTCGTTGTCGGCTTTGCGCGAGTCCATCATATTCAACGCCACACGCTCCAACCTAACGCAATCGGTGGTAGTTGTTTGTCCGAGCATTATTACCAAATCGGGGATATGCAACTCTATTGCAGACCTTAAAACTTCGCCAACACGCGCAAAACTTACGGGTAGTTGCACTGCAACAACCTCAACATCTACCCCCTCAACACCGCAGGAGGCTACCCTTTGAGCAACCTCCCACGATGAGTTATCGGTGTAACCTCCAAACGGCTCAAAACCCGTTAATAACACCCTATGCAACATTATTGCACACTATATTTTGTCTTATAATACTCCGTAGTTGGAACAACCGCAACAGCCTCCAACCAAATGTAGTTCACATAGCGCATTCGCTCATTCTCAAAGCCGAGGTATATGGTCCTTGCCCCCTTGGTTGAGATACGACCATTGCACGACTGCGTGCCGATAGTCGAGAAATCAACGTCGTAGTTGAGTTGCGATGTCGGCTTTGCGCCATCTTGGAACTGCTTTGCCTCCGCCTGACTACGGAAGAGATACATATTGCAGTAGGCGTCCTCCTCGCGTATCGGGCGGTTATCATCAAGCAGTCGCATAAAGACGCCGCGTGTCTTCTCCCTCTCGTAGAGTGGTAAGCCGAGCATCTTTATCTTTGCATAGGAGTGTGTCAGGTTGTTATGGAAGTTGCCGTCGGAGGCACGTCCCTGCTCGCTTGTGGCAACGCGCAACGAGTAGAGGATGTCGGTAGTACCCGCAGGCACCTGTACCGCCACCAACGCTTCGGCATTGCCCGAGAACATCGCTTTAAGTTGTCCTCGCAACGTGAGTTTGCGGGGCTCCTCAAAGCAGTTGTACATCTTGATTGTCTTCACCTCCTTTGCTCCCCAATCGCCCTTATTGCACTTTACGGTTTCACTATGCACACTCTTGCGAGCCAACTTCGCGCTGTGGGTATATAGGTTCAAAGAGGAGTAGCACTTCGTCTTTGGCGCGAGGTCAATGGTATAGATGCCCGAATAGGCAATCTTTATGGAGTCCTTGACGCTTGCAGCATTGTAGGTTTTGAGTGTGCGCTGTGTGTCGGCATTATTCAGGCGCACGGTAATCGCCTCCGACGACTTATGCTCAAAGATAATCACCTCGCCCGCCTCGGCATAGAATGGCAGAGCAACCCTCTCGGAGAGCAGTCGGTGGTTGTGCGCAAGAATGTTTATGCGCCTTACGGCACGCTTCACCTCTGCACCGTTGCCCTTGAACTCGCCCTTCAACTTCTCGACACGCTGACGGAGTCTTTCGCAATGCTCTACGGTTGCGGTATTCATACCCTCGGCGTTGTATTCGTAGTGCAACGCCTTTGTCTTCTGCTCTATCTTGGCAATGCTCTCGGCACTCTGCTCCTTTGCCTGCATCAACGCCTCAATCTCCTCAATGTCGGCAAGTGTCTTGTTGTAGCGATACTCCTCACGCTCGGATAGATTTACGCTATTCGTGGCGGTAGAGGTAGAGGAAGTGGCGGTTGATGACGTTGAGGTTGCACCCCCGCCGCACGACGATAGCGCAAGTAGCACCATCGCACAAAGTAAAACCCTCTTCATAGGCTATTGTAAAGTGTTATATACGTCCATTATCTGCCCCAGCATCGCACTCTTATTATACTGCGAGTAGTCCTCGCCCCATTTGTGGTTATCCACATTCTTTGAAAACCAATGGATATGCGAGTTTATAAACGAGTAGGCCTCGTCATGGCGTCCATTTGTGCAGAGATGGGTTACCACATCAACCATATAGGCATAGTATTCGGGGGCGTTGCCCGGATAGTTCTCGTCCCCGTACTCCAATGGGTGATATGCCCACGCCTCGTCAAATCTGTCAGCAGCGATAAGATGCTTGTAGAGTTTTTGGGCATTCCGCTTTGTATATTTAGCGGTTGAGTAGGTGTGCTCCCACCGCATCTCATACATTGAGCAGTGGGACGATATCTTGTCAAAGACAAATTTCGCCTTGTTGAGGTTTCCAATTGCGAGATACTCATCTATAAGTATATCGCAACAGTTGTAGAATCCACTGCACCCCTTCAACTTAACCAATTCAACCTGTGCGTCGGAGAGGCGACCTTCGGCGATAGCCTTATCAAACTGCTCACGCGACGACGAGTCGGCGCACGCCACCAACGAAAAGGCAGCGACAAGAACTGCTGCCAACATTAGCATTCTCTTCATAGCACCCACTATTTGCAACGTTTAAGTGAACTCTTTGCGCTCTCAATCTCGCGTTTCCACTGCTCAATGCGACGGTCGTGAGCCGCAGCGTGGTCAATTTTACATCTGCGGTAGTAGGCCTTGTTTGATGCGCCCGACGCGCTCTTTACTCTGTCGGCATAGTAGCTGTTATCGCGCTTCTTTGCCTCCTTCTCCTTTGCGATATTGGCACGCAGGTCAATAATTCGCTTTCTGTAATACTCCTTGCTCATAATCTTCTGTTATTTTCTCTTTTTCTTACCAAATACTCCTTTCAGAATTGTGCCTCCAATCTTG
>JAFXHB010000034.1 GCA_017536605.1 Alistipes sp. | reverse complement strand
GCACCAGGTAGTCTCCCACCATACAGCCCTCTCCACAAACCCCGTAATCGGAAATTCGCCCTGCGCCATCTCAAATACTCGGCGCAAGAAGCCTATAAATGATATTGCAAAGCCTGCAAGATACGACGGAATAGCGATGGCAAGGGTCTTTAACCACGATAACTCGCCCACAAAGCGACGGAAGTACAAGCCGAGTAGCAGGTATCCGATAAAACCGCTAATATAGTAGAAGATGCCGTATGCGTTCCAACTTGCCTCGCCCCACAACGGAGTAAGTGCCTGACGAGGTAGTCCCGATACGCCATAAATGACCTCCAAACCCTCAAAGCCTCCCGCAACAGCGTCGCGGATAATAGGGATAAGAGATGTGAATACCCAAATACTGAGATATATCTGCAATTCACGCTTGCCCACTCGCTCTGCCCAAGGTGAGAGTAGTGGCATAAGCAGATATACACCAATCAACATATAGACAAACCATAGGTGTCCTGCCGAGTAGTTGAAGTTGAACAACAGATTTTGGAAATTCTCCGCAGGGTTGCCCCACGCAAAGGCATATACCGCGCTCCAAAGCAAAAATGGAATAAGTACGCGCACTGCACGGCGACGGAAGAACTCCCCTGATGTGTAGTGTAGAGGGAACTGCAAGTAACTTGATGCTACTATAAATAGAGGTACGCACGCACGGACAATGCAGTCAAAGAGCGAAGCCCAATAGGCGTCGGTCTTGGTTAGAATCAGTGAGCCCTCTCCGCCAAGATAGAAGGGCTCGGTTGCGTGAACCACAAACACCATAAAGCAGGCTGCTACACGCATCCAATCTACCCATACGACACGATTTTCGGTTTTAAGTTGAGTCATAACGTCTTGTAAATTTGAAATATATTGCGAATATAGTGCTTTTTGTCAAATTTCGCAACAAACGAATTGCCGACAACTAAAAAAATCACTATCTTTGCCAACGAAACAAAAACTACTAATCTTTTTGATATGAAGCACTTTAAAACACTTTTACTCTTACTCGTGGCGTTGGTCATTTCAATAGATGTCGTGGCACAGCGTCGTATAGATGTGGGAGCCGAGTTGTGGATTGAGCCGTCGCAAACCGAAGCAGAGGTTGAGGGCTGGGTTAAAACTATGGCCGATAGTAAGATGCGTTCAGCACGTGTCTTTCTGATGTGGAATGAAATTGAAACCTCCCCAAAGGTCTATGATTTTCACCTCTACGATGCGCTGTTCCGCGCAGCCGAGCGATATGGCGTTGAGATTGAGGCGACCCTCTTCTGTACTCACGCGCCTGTATTCTACTGCAAGAAGTATGGGTTTCACACTCAACGACACGTTCTCTACTACTCCAAGGAGATTAAGGCGTTGTCCGATGACTTTATTCGTGAGTGTGTAGTGCGCTACCGTGATAGCAAGGCACTCGGTGCGTGGTGGGTTCTCAATGAGGCTCGCAGTTTCAAGCCTCTTGACCCATACACAATTGAATTTACACAGAATTGGTTGCGCAACAAGTATGGTACCGTCGAGGCTCTCAACAAGGCGTGGATTGCCAACTATAAATCATTTGACGAGATTAAGTACGAGCCAGCGTGGACAGGAAGCGGTGGCTTTGCTTGGAATGTTCCCCATAACGATTGGATAGATATCTCTCGCGATATTCTCGCTCACACCTTTGCCGAGATTACCAAGACTGTTCGCAAATACGATCCGAAGACCCCTGTAACATCAAATCCTGCCGACTTCTTCGGCTCGCTTGATAGATATGACCTTGCGACGTTGCGAGGAGTGTTTGATATCTTCGGTGCCTCAATGCACGCTGCTTGGCAGTTGCAGATGATGCCACGCGAGAAGTATGCTTACTTCACGGCGGGTATCTGCGAGATTCTGCGTGCGCACGCTCCTAACAACCACTTCTGGGTTGGCGAGATGCAGGCAGGAAACAATATCTTCTCGGGTCGCCGACCAATCTGCCCTACACGAGACGACTTGTCGCAGTGGGTTTGGACCGGCATAGGTACGGGTGCGCGTAAGATTATATATTGGAGTGCCAACTACCGCCGTCAAAGTGGCGAGGCAGGTGAGTGGGGTGTCTTTGGCTTTAAGGGCGAGGATACTGACCGTTCGCTCGTAACAAAGGAGATAAATGAGATTTTGGAGGCTAACTTTGACTTCTTTGGCGAATCAAAGCCAGCTCTTTCAAATATAACCTTGCTTTTAAGCCCCGAAACACAGCGTATGTTGCGCCATATTCGTAAAGACTATGTTGGTGTTCGTGAAACAGACCCTAACTCGCAGGTATATACCACATTCCATTGGTTTGAGGCGTTGTCGGAGCGCGGCTATCAGCCACAAATGCGCTATATCACTGATTATGAATGGGAGAAGCGAGGCGAGGGCGACGTTGTGGTCTTGGCAAATGTATTTGCACTTCCAAGTAGCGTTGTACCGCGAATGGTTGAGTTCGTGAAGCGAGGTGGTAAGGTTGTTGTTGAAGGTCTTACCGGATTCTACAATGAGAATGAGGTTTGCACATTGCTTTCACAGTTTGACTTGGAACCACTCGTAGGTGGTGTGTATGAGGATATCCGCTACCGCGAGACCCCTCAATACTTTGATATTGAAGGCGTTGGTAAGGTTCTCGGACACGCTTGGCACCCAATACTCCGCGCAACAGCACCTACGGCACGCGTGATTGGTAAGGGCGCAGAGGGTGCGGTGGCTCTGCATAACAAGATAGGCAAGGGCGAGGTATATTGGATTACTCCTTCTGTATCTATGTCGCAACTTAAAAAGGGCGAGTCAAAGGAGTTGTCGCAATTGGCTGATGTACTTCTTTTGGATAAACTTCAAGAGCAACCATTCCGCTTTGCAGACTTTACAGACGGAGCTTTGATGCGAGTGTTGAAGAGTGGTGATGAGTATGTTACTATCATTACCAACAACCTCACGACCCCTTGTTCGTTGAAACTTGTCGCTCCGAAGGGTATGACCGCAACACCTATATTTGGTACAGCAAAATACAGCAAGTCGGGCAAGGTAACGCTTGGCGGCCACGAGACCCTCGTCTTGCGCTGGAAATAGAACGCTTAAAGTAGATATTAAAGAAGCACCGAGCAAACTGCTCGGTGCTTCTTTGTTGTAGAGTCGTTCTTCTAACTACTTTGCGAAGTGCTTGTAGAAGAGAGGAATCGTGTGTAAGCCCTTGTCGAATTGGGCGAGCCCGAAACTCTCGTTTGGAGAGTGAATAGCGTCTTCCGAAAGACCAAAGCCAATAAGAATTGACTTTGTGCCCAAGATGCGCTCAAAACCGCTTACGATAGGGATAGAGCCACCCGAATAGAACGGCAATGGCTTGCGACCAAACGCCTCCTCAACCGCCTTCTCGGCAGCCTTGTAAGCCTCCATATCGGTAGGCGACACGTAAGGCGCACCGCCGTGCAGGAACTTCACATTAACCTTTACGCTCTTTGGCGCGATGTTGCGGAAATGCTCCTCGAACAGACGTCCAATCTCCTCAAAGTCTTGGTCAGGCACAAGGCGCATCGAGATTTTGGCGTAGGCTCGCGACGGAATAACGGTCTTTGTGCCCTCTTCGGTATAGCCTCCCCAAATACCATTCACATCAAGCGATGGGCGAATACCCGTACGCTCAATCGTGGTGAAGCCCTCCTCGCCCTCAACGTCGTCAATATCAAGTGCCTTTTTGTATGCGTCAAGCGAGAATGGGGCTTCATTGAAAGCCTTGCGCTCCGCCTCACTTAACTCTCGCACCTTGTCGTAGAAGTGGGGTATGGTAATATGTCCCTTATCATCAACTAACGATGCTACAAGGCGTGTCAGTACATTTGCAGGGTTTGCCACCGCACCACCAAAAAGACCTGAATGTAGATCTTTGTTTGGACCGATGACCTCCACCTCCATATAGGTAAGACCGCGCAATCCGCAGGTTATAGATGGGGTATCAAGTCCAATCATAGAAGTATCCGAAACGAGAATAATATCTGCCTTCAACTTCTCCTTGTTCTCCTCGCAGAAGCCGTAGAGTGATGGCGAGCCTATCTCCTCCTCGCCTTCGAGCATAAACTTTACGTTGCAAGGCAGGGAGTCGGTTGCGCACATAGCCTCAAATGCCTTAATGTGCATAAACGATTGTCCCTTGTCATCATCTGCGCCACGTCCGTAGATGCGGTTGTTGATGATTGTTGGCTCGAAAGGCTCGGTGTGCCACTCCTCGCGAGGGTCCACAGGCATAACATCGTAGTGCCCATAGACCAAGACAGTCTTTGCCTCCGGTGAGATAATCTTCTCGGCATAAACTACGGGGTTGCCGGCGGTAGGCATTACCTCTACGCTGTCGGCACCCGCATCGGCAAGAGCCTTGGCGAGATGCTCGGCACAACGTATCATATCCTCCTTGTGCGAAGATTGCGCACTGATTGACGGAATACGCAACACCTCAAACAATTCGTTTAGGAATCGTTCTTTATTTTCATTTATGTATGCGTGAACCTTTTGCATAAATAGTTTTCGGTTTTAATTATAGTCCGCAAATCTCCTTAATCTCGGCGATAAAACGCTGTGCTACCTCATCAGCCTCTGCCTCCGATTTAGCCTCGGTGTAGATGCGGATAATAGGCTCGGTATTTGACTTGCGAAGATGTACCCACGACTCGGCAAAGTCAATCTTTACTCCGTCTATATCGTTCACTCTTTCAGAGGCGTAACGCTCCTTTATTTCACGTAATACTTTATCTACATCTATTGCAGGTGTAAGTTCGATTTTATTCTTCGAAGCGTAGTAAGCAGGGTAGCGTTTACGCAACTCGGTCATTGTTACACCTTGCTCTGCAAGATATGTCAAAAAGAGTGCCACGCCAACCAACGCATCGCGACCATAGTGCAACTCCGGATAGATAACTCCGCCATTGCCCTCGCCACCGATGATTGCGCCGACCTCTTTCATCTTGGTTGTAACATTCACCTCGCCAACAGCCGATGCCGAGTATTCGCCACCGTGTGCTACGGTAATATCGCTCAATGCGCGTGAAGATGAGAGGTTTGACACGGTGTTGCCCTTCTCGCGAGAGAGGATATAGTCTGCTACTGCAACCAACGTGTACTCCTCGCCGAACATTGTGCCGTCCTCATTCACGAGAGCCAAGCGGTCAACGTCAGGGTCCACGACAACACCCAAATCGGCCTTCTCGCGACGAACTACCTCTGTGATTTCGGTGAGGTTTTGAGGGATTGGCTCAGGGTTGTGTGCAAAGTGTCCGTTAGGCTCGCAGTTAAGTTCAACGACCTCGCAACCCAACTTGCGTAACAAAGCGGGAATTACAACACCGCCAATAGAGTTTACGGCATCTACAACAACTTTGAATTTGCGAGCCTTAACCTTCTCTACATCAACAAGTCGCATAGAGAGTACCTGCTCAATATGTGTAGGGTTAAAGTCCTCGCGTAAGATTACCTTTCCGATAGAGTCAATCTCCGGGAAGAGGAAGTCCTCCTGCTCGGCGAGAGCCAAGACCTGCTTGCCCTCTTTGTCGTTCAAAAACTCGCCCTTCTCGTTGAGAAGTTTGAGAGCGTTCCACTGCTTCGGGTTGTGCGATGCGGTGATGATGATGCCACCGTCAGCCTTGTGGGTGATTACGGCCATCTCTGTTCCGGGGGTAGTGCAGAGTCCTACATTGATAACGTCTGCGCCACAGCCAAGAAGAGTACCCTCAATAATGTCATTTACCATCTCGCCCGAAAGACGTGCATCGCGACCTACAACAATGCGGAGTCGCTTGCCCTCGTTCTTGCTGGCGATAAATCGAGTGTAAGCCGTAGTGAACTTTACGATGTCGATAGGGGTGAGATTTTCACCCATTTCACCACCGATAGTACCGCGGATGCCGGAGATAGATTTAATAAGTGTCATAATAGTGTGTTTTTATTTTTAATAAAAAAATTGGCAAACTCTTTGAAATTCGATGTAAATATATTATTTTTATGCCAATTATCCAAGACTAAAACTATTAAAACTTGAGATTATGAAAGAGAAAAGAGTCATTCCAGCGTCGGAACTCATTATAAATGAGGATGGTTCGATATTTCACTTGCACCTACGTCCGGAGCAAATATCCGATATCGTGATATTGGTAGGCGACCCGGGAAGAGTAGAATTGGTGGCCTCCTACTTTGAGGAGAAGGAGTGTGAGGTGGCGAGCCGAGAGTTCAAAACAATTACGGGCTCGTATAAGGGACGCCGAATGACAGTTCTCTCAACGGGTATCGGAACTGACAATATAGATATTGTGGTTACGGAACTTGACGCGTTGGCGAATATAGATTTTGCAACTCGTACCGTGAACGATAATTTTAAGCAACTTACTCTGGTGCGTCTTGGAACTTCCGGAGCGTTGCAGGAGGATATCAAGGTCGGAGAGCGAGTGTTCTCGCGAACATCTGTCGGTTTTGACGGATTGTTGAACTACTATGCCAACAGGGATAAGGTCTGCGACCTCGCTATTGAGAAGGCATTTGTGGAGCACACGGGCTGGAATCCGCAATTGACTGCGCCATACTTTGTGAATGCAGATGCGTCGCTCTTTGAGTTGTTTAAGGACGTAACGCGAGAGGGTATCACCATTGCTGCACCGGGCTTTTATGCACCACAAGGTCGTTGGGTGCGCTTGCAGCCACAAGATTTGCATCTCAACGAGAAAATTGAGGCGTTCCGCTTTGGGGAGCGTCGTATCACGAATTTTGAGATGGAGAGTTCTGCGCTTGCGGGTTTGGCAGCACTTATGGGACATAAGGCGGCTACCGTCTGTACCATTATCGCCCAGCGTATTGCGAAAGATGCCTGCACGGACTATAAGCCATTTGTGCGCGAGATGATTGAGGACGCACTTAACAAGTTGGCGACGATATAAGTGCTAACGGAAAACGGAGAACGGAGAACGGAAAACTGAAATTAGGTAGGTGGAAGAAGATAGAAGAGAACTGATTTTGCATTTT
>JAFXHB010000033.1 GCA_017536605.1 Alistipes sp. | reverse complement strand
CAACATATCCATTGCAATCTTCACCATTGCGGCACCGGTACGCTTACCGTTACGGCACTGCAACATCCACAACTTACCGTCCTGAATGGTGAACTCGATATCCTGCATATCTGTAAAGTACTCCTCCAAGTGGTGTTGAATCTCGTTCAACTCCTTGTAAACCTCTGGCATAACCTCTTCAAGTGAAGGGTACTTTGAAGCACGCTCCTCCTCGGAGATGTTCTGTGCCTTTGCCCAACGACGCGAACCCTCGATAGTGATCTGCTGTGGAGTGCGGATACCTGCAACCACGTCCTCACCCTGTGCATTTACGAGGTACTCACCGTTGAAGATGTTCTCACCGGTAGCGGCATCACGCGAGAAGGCAACACCGGTAGCCGAGCTGTCGCCCATATTACCGAATACCATCGCCTGAACATTTACTGCTGTACCCCACTCTGCCGGGATATTGTTCAACTTACGATAGAGGATAGCACGCTCGTTCATCCACGATCCGAATACTGCGCAGATTGCACCCCAAAGTTGATCCCAAGGGTTTACAGGGAAGTCCGAACCGGTCTGCTCCTTAACGGCAGCCTTGAACTTCTTAACCAAAACCTTCAAGTCGTCGGTTGTAAGGTCGGTATCCATCTCAACACCGCGCTTCTCCTTCAACTCGTCAATGATAACCTCGAATGGGTCCTGATCCTCCTTTGATACAGGTTTCATACCGAGAACAACATCACCGTACATCTGTACGAAACGGCGATATGAGTCCCAAGCGAAACGAGGGTTACCCGAAAGTTGTGCAACAGCCTCAACAGCCTCGTCATTCATACCGAGGTTGAGGATAGTATCCATCATACCAGGCATTGAAGCACGAGCACCCGAACGAACCGATACGAGGAGTGGCAACTCCTTGTCGCCGAACTTACGGCCTGTCAAAGCCTCTACACGCTTGATAGCAGCCTCAACATCCGGACGGAGCAACTCGATAATTGCTGCCTGACCGTGCTGGTAATACTCTGTACAAACATCGGTAGTGATGGTAAATCCCGGAGGTACCGGAATACCGATAAGGTTCATCTCGGCGAGGTTAGCACCCTTACCACCGAGCAACTCTCTCATCTTGCCATTTCCCTCGGCCTCTTTATTACCGAAGAAATAGACGCGCTTTACATTTGTCATAGCAATCTGTTTTTAATTATTAATGATAGAAAAAATTAGTTTCCGAAAAATTTTTCTGTTTCCAACTAACAAATTTAGTGATTTTTTCTGCAAAATCAAACAAATATCGTATTTTTTGCAAAAAATGCACCTTTAAGTCCCGCAAAGATAATCTTTTTTGCCGATTTTAGAAAACAAATGCTAACTTTGCAATGTAAAAACTACAACATTACTATTTTCTAAAACTTTAAGACTATGAAAAAACTGAGAATTGTTTTGATGTCTGTTGTCGTGATACTCTTCTCGGCAATTATGGCTGTGGCACAGGAGAAGCCGCAGACCTTGACACTTCCGTCGGTGGTTGGTAGCAATATGGTGCTTCAACACTCGACTACCGTAAACATCTGGGGCTGGGCGAAGCCAAAGGCGAAGGTTACCGTCGCTTGCGATTGGGTTGAGGGTAAGCCTGTAAAAATTAAGGCTGATGCCGAAGGTTTCTGGATGACACAGGTTCCGACTCTTGCTGCTGGTTATACACCACACGCAATTACTATCAAGTCGGGTAAGGAGGTTAAAGAACTTACCAATATCCTCTTCGGTGAGGTATGGTTGTGCGCCGGTCAGTCAAATATGGAGTGGCCTGTTCGCAAGACTCCTGATATGAAGGGTGACTTGGAGGGAGAGTTGAATCCTAATATCCGCCTCTACAATACGGGTCATATCTACGCCGCAACCCCACAGAATGATGTTCCAAAACAGAAAAAGCACATCACCAAGTGGAGCGTCTGCAATGCTCGTGATTTGAAAGGTTTCTCGGCTATCGGTTATGGCTTCGGTAAGGAGTTGCAGGAGGCTTTGAACGTGCCGATTGGTCTTATAGATGTAGCCTATGGCGGTACACAAATTCAGGGTTGGTTGAGCGCAGAGACTATCCAGTCTAACCCTCACATCGTAAAGATTTTGCAGAAGAACAGACACCGCACTTGGAAGGGTAAGGAGTCGCAACTCTACAATGCGAATATCTATCCTATCCGCCACGCAACCATTGCCGGTGTAATCTGGTATCAGGGTTGTACTCACATCGCTTCAAACGCTTATTGGCGTTCGTTGGAGGCTCTCGTGAAGTCTTGGCGTGTTGAGTTCCGTTCGGAGCAGTTGCCATTCTACATCGTGCAGATTGCTCCTCACACCTATGGTGGTATTCGTGGTGCGCAGATTCGTGAGGCGCAGGCTCGCGTTGCCGACAAGTTTGAGGGTTGCGAGTTGGTCGTAACAAATGACCAGAACCAAATTCCGGGCGATATTCACCCTCCAAAGAAGGTAGAGGTTGCTCACCGTTTGGCGTTGTGCGCTTTGGGTGCGCACTACCAGAAGAGCGATGCCCCATTCCGTTCACCTGCTTATGAGTCAATGGCAGTTGAGGGAAATAGTGTTCGCGTAAGTTTCAAGAATGTTCCTACAACTCTCGTACAGAAGGGCGAGGGACGTATCAACGGTTTCCAACTTGGCGTTACAGACCCTGCAAACGAGAAGAAGATTGTCTTCACATTGGCAGAGGCGAAGATTGAGGGTAACACCATCGTAGTATCGGCAGAGGGAGTTGTTAATCCTGTTGCTGTTCGCTACTGCTTCAACGAGGATGTTGGTAATGTATATTCGGCAGAGGGACTTCCACTCGCTCCATTCCGTAGCGACAAGAACAATCGTTCGTTGAGCGCACGTCCATACGTTGAGAAGCCATCGGAGATTACCGTTAAGTTTGTTGGCGAGGGCTTCACAAAGAGCACCTTCGCAGAGGGTTCACACGTTTGGCCAAACCTTGAATACAAGTTTAGCGATGAGATGCCGAAGGAGTTTGAGGGCTTTGAGGTTCTCACTTGCAACACTGTTGAGAAGAGCGAGGTGTCGTTGAGTGGTACCATTACTGCGATGGAGAAGGGTAAAATTTACGTTCTCACCACTAACCACGGTGTAGTTCGCAAGAAGGGTTGGAAGTTGTTGATTCCTACTTGGACCCGTATGTTGAGAGAAAACGGCAAGAAGTGGGGTACATTTTATATCGCCGAGCGCGAGGTTGAGGCTGGCGAGGTTGTAGAGTTGCCAAAGGCAAAGAAGTATCCTTACGGTGCGATGTTGCTTGCAAAGACAATCGAGTATTAGAATCACCTACCATTACAGAAGTATAGTCCGTTACGGTTCGCCGTGACGGACTATTTTTTTTTGATGCCTAATTTTTTTAATTCCAAATTCTTTTTGTATATTTGTATTATGAATTAAAGTATAGTGCTATGAAGTATAAAAGAATACTCTTAAAATTGAGTGGTGAGTCGCTCCAAGGCGAACAGAAATATGGTATCTCGATGGAGCAGGCTCGCATCTATGCCGAGCAGATCAAGGAGGCGCAAGCACTCGGAACAGAGATAGGTATCGTTATCGGTGGTGGCAACATCTTTCGTGGCTTACAGGGGGCGAAGAAGGGCTTTGACCGCGTGAAGGGCGACCAGATGGGTATGCTGGCAACCATCATCAACTCGTTGGCATTGCAGGCTGTGTTGGTTGATGAGGGTGTGAAGTGCAAGGTTTTGACCTCTATCCGTATGGAACCTATCGGCGAGTATTACTCGAAGGATAAGGCTTTGGAGTACCTGCGTGAGGGCTACGTCGTGATTATCGGTGGTGGAACATCAAACCCTTACTTCTCGACCGACTCTGCATCGGCTCTGCGCGGTATAGAGATTGAGGCGGACGGCTTCTTCAAGGGTACCCGCGTTGATGGCGTATATACCGCTGACCCTGAAAAGGACCCTACCGCTACGAAGTTTGACGAGATAACCTTTGACGAGGTATATGCACGAAATTTGAAAATTATGGATATGACCGCCTTCACACTATGCAAGGAGAATGGGCTGAACATCATCGTATTTGATATGGATACTCCGGGTAACTTGATGAAGGTATTGACGGGCGAGAGTATCGGAACATTGGTACATAAATAAAAACTTACAACTATGGCAAAGAGATTACAAAAGAAGAGTTATGCACCACTCGCAGGAATGATTGTATTGGTTTTGGCACTTATCGCGTTGCTGTTTTTCTGGACACCGGAGACTACTGCACAGACTTCGCAGCCGAGCGTAGAGAGTACGACTATCGTAAAGGAGGGCGCACAGGCACCGAACTTTACTGTTGAGATGTTTGATGGAACAAAGGTAACCCTTTCGGACTTGAAGGGCAAGGTTGTCTTGGTTAATTTCTGGGCAACGTGGTGTCCTCCTTGCCGCAATGAGTTGGCTCGCGTTGAGAAGGAGATTATTGAAAAATTTAAGGGACAAGAGTTTGTCTTCCTCCCAATCTCTCGTGGCGAGAGCAAGGAGACCGTAGCGAAATTCCGCGAGAAGATGGGTTACACCTTCCCTATGGGACTTGACACGACCCAGAGCATCTTCAAGAAGTATGCTACAAACTACATTCCGCGCAACTTCCTCGTAGATAGAGATGGTAAGGTCGTGTTGGTAAGCGTAGGCTACGACGATGAGGAGTTTGCCGCTCTTGTAAAGAAGATTGAGCAAGAGATAAAGAAGTAATAATCAAATAATAAAAAGCTAATGGCTAACGGCTAAAAGCTAATGGCAAAAAAGATACACTATGGATACAAAAACTATTCTTAACGATGCTACTGTCCGTATGCAGAAGGCGGTAGATTTCTTGGAGGAGACCTTGTCCAACATTCGTGCTGGTAAGGCTTCTGTAAATGTACTTAATGGCGTGTTTGTGGACTACTACGGCTCTCAAACCCCTATATCGGGCGTAGCAAGTGTTACAGTACCTGATGCCAAGACCGTACTTATTCAACCTTGGGACAAGAATATGATTCGCCTGATTGAGAAGGCAATCATTGACTCGAATATCGGACTCACTCCGTCAAACAATGGTGAGAGTATCCGCCTCTCTATGCCGCCACTCACCGAGGAGCGTCGTAAGGAGTTGGTAAAGCAGTCAAAGGCGGAAGCCGAGAATGCACGTATCTCACTCCGCAACGCTCGTCGTGATGCTGTTGAGGCATTCAAGAAGGCAACCAAAGAGGGTATGCCGGAGGACGAGGGCAAAGATGGCGAGGCACAAGTTCAGAAACTTGTAGAGAAATTCAACAAGGCTATTGACGCTGCTTTTGAGAAGAAGGAGAAGGAGATTATGACCGTCTAAAATTGCTTAAATATGCGGTGAATTTTGCACCGCTCTTCGGTAAGCGAGTCCTCACATACGTCAAGTATGCTGCGGGCTCGCTTCCTTGTTTGGCACAAAATTCCCTCGCCTATTTAAGCAATTTAGCAAATAGAGAGTCCTCACATACGCCAAGTAT
>JAFXHB010000032.1 GCA_017536605.1 Alistipes sp. | reverse complement strand
TGCGACCTTGACGGTGAGTTTAAGAAGATGATGCGAGGTCGTCGGGTGGAGATCTATCGTCGCGATTTCCCGATGTCTAATGGCGAGATATGCAAACGATATCGCTGCTCGGAGGGAGGCTCGGAGCGATGGTGTTTTACGCGCATTGGAGAGAGATTTTTAGCAATAAAGATGAATACGATATGAGAGTGGTGATTGTAGGTAGCGGAAATGTTGCCGAGTCGTTGGTGTTGGGGCTTAACGAGGTGGGCGTTGAGGTTGTGCAGATCTTTGCACGCAACGAGGCGCGAGGTCGTGAGTTGGCGGCGATGATAGGCTCGGAGTGGGGCTACGACAGATTGGCGGAGGCTGACCTCTATATTATTTCGGTTAGCGATAGCGCGGTGGCAGAGGTTGCTGCTTCGTTACCGATACCCGAAGGGGCGGTTGTGGCTCACACTATGGGGTGTTGTCCGATAGAGGCACTCGCTCCACACGAGCATCGTGCCGTGTTGTATCCGTTCCAAACATTCTCGGCGGGGCGCAAGGTCGATTTTGCGAAGGGCTATATCTTCTTGGAGGCGGCTACCGACCACGCGCTTGCGGTGGTATCGGAGGTGGCGCATCGCTTGACCTCAAAGGTGGAGATGGCAGATGGCTCACGCCGAGCCGTGATACACCTATCGGGCGTCTTTTCAAGTAACTTCGTAAATGCGATGTACGAGAATGCGACGGAGGTGCTTGCGCGAGAGGGTTTGTCGTTTGATGTTATCGCACCCGTGATTGAGGAGACCGCAGCGAAGGCTCTCGCCTCACGCAATCCGCGTGCTGTGCAGACAGGTCCTGCACGAAGGGGCGACAAGCCAACGCTGGAACGTCATCGGGCAATGCTTGCGAGCGACGAACTGAAACGAGAGATATATGACAAAATAAGTGAAGATATATGGAGAAAAGCAGAAATTTCAAAGAGGTAATAGCCGACGTAGAGGCTATTGTCCTTGATGTTGATGGCGTGATGACCGATGGGGGTATCACCCCGCTTGCCGATGGCGACTTTCAGCGTACATACTACGCCAAAGATGGCTATGCGATGGCGTATGCCGTGAAGCACGGCTTCAAGATATGTGTCATATCGGGTGGCTTCGGCAAAATTTTGGAGAGCCGAATGAATCGCCTTGGCATTGAGAACCGATACCTCGCTTGTATGGATAAGGTGGCGGCGATAAACGACTTCTCCGCAAAGACGGGTATCGCGTTGGAGAATATGATATATATGGGCGACGATATTCCCGACTTGGAGTGTATGCGATTGGTGGGTGTGCCTGTGGCTCCAGCAGATGCTTGTAGCGAGGTCTTGGCGACGGCGGTATATGTATCGGAGTATAAGGGCGGTGCAGGTGCTGTGCGCGATATTATTGAGCAGGTCTTGCGCGTCAAAGGTCTTTGGGCTCTCGACTCGAAGGGTGTGATACCGGAAACACCTTCTCATTAACCGTTTTTTATAGGTCGGGGTTGCAAAAAGAAAAAAAATAGTTACCTTTGCACTCGCTATTGCCCAGATGGCGAAATGGTAGACGCGCTCGTTTCAGGTGCGAGTGCCGAGAGGCGTGTAGGTTCGAGTCCTATTCTGGGCACAAAAAAAGGAGTTCAAAAGACTCCTTTTTTGTTTTTTATTCTACTCAATCAACCCTTCGGGGAGTACGAATTTGATAACCCCATTATCAAAATCTATCGCTGCGATAAACTCCTCAACGGCGGGTATAAGGTGTCGCTTGCCCTTAATCTCAATCTCGAAGAGGGGGTTGAGTTCGTTATCGTAGAAATCTACCACCTCGCCTTTCGTGCGACCAATCCGTACCTCAAAGCCGATTAGGTCTTCAAAGGTAAACTCCTCATCATCACCCTCCTCCGCTTCAAGTAGGAGTTCGTGGTCAAGTATCATCTCGGCTCGCTTCACTGTGTCGATATCGGCAAAAGCCACTACGGCACTCTTCGTTCCGCGACGCTCAAACTTTTCGCAAAAAAGAGGAACAACCAACTCCTCCACTTTCGTGAAGAGAGGTTGTTCCTCCCAATTGAAGTTGTCGGGCAGGGTATCATAGAGGTTTATTACGACCTCACCATTTGCTCCGAAGAGTTTGGTTATGCGCCCTACCGTCAACATCTTTTACCTACTCCTCGGCAGGAGTCTCCTCTGCGGCAGCCTCCTCTGCTGGTGCCTCTGCCTCTGCGGCAGCAGCGGCAGCCTCTGCCTCGGCAGCAGCCTTGCGCTCTGCAATAGCAGCAGCACGAGCCTCCTTAACGGCAGCCTCTGCGGTAAGACGAGCCTTCTTGTCGGCCGATGCGTCAGCGGCGAGTTTGTTTACCTTTGCGGCAACCTTACCCTCCTTCTCACCGAGCCACTTGTTGAACTTCGCCTCTGCGTCGCTCTCCGAGAATGCTCCCTTTGCTACACCACCGAGTAGGTGTTTCTTGTACAACACGCCCTTGTACGAAAGAATCGCACGAGCAGTGTCAGTAGGTTGTGCGCCCTTCATTAACCAACCCAAAGCTTGCTCGAAGTTAAGGTCGATCGTAGCAGGATTCGTGTTTGGGTTGTAAGTACCCAACTTCTCGATAAACTTACCATCACGTGGC
>JAFXHB010000004.1 GCA_017536605.1 Alistipes sp. | reverse complement strand
GAGTGCCAAGAATGAGGTTGCAGCCACGACTGCTGTTGAGCAACCGACCACCTCGGAGAAGAGTGTGAAGGCTGAAACAGAAAAGCCTACGACAACCGCTCCTGCACCGCAGACTGCACAGCCTTCTGTTAGTTCGGAGAGTGGTGCTACTGCGGTAGCAAGCGAGCCTGTTAAGGCAGATGCCCCTGCGACTACCACGACTACCACGACCCCTATAACCTCGGAGATAAAGAGCGACTCCGTAGCCGAGCAACAAAAGGCAGATTCGCTCCAAGCGAAGGCGAGCCAAACAGCCAAAGCGGTTAAGGAGGCTCTGCGCGCGAAGCGAGAGGCTGATGCTGCGGCGAAGAGGGCTTCGCTATTGCAGGCAAAGGCGGCCGAAAAACGACGTGCCGACTCCATACGCCTTGCCGAGCGTAAGGTGTCAGACTCTATCCGCACCGCCGAGCGTCGGGTTGTGGACTCCATTCGTGCCATTAAGAGGGCGGTGGCAGACTCTCTGCAAGCGATTGTAGATGAGCAGAAACGTCAAGAGTATATAAAGGTAACTACCGCGCGTCTTGCCGAGTTGGAACGCCAACACCACATCTTGGATAGCCTCCAACGCGAGAAGGATTTGGCAGATAGCCTTGCTCTGTTGAAGGCAGACTCCATAGCAAATGCAAAGGACTCAACAAAGGTTGTAGCACCAACACCTGCGGCTCCGACTGTGCAGACTACGCCCGTTGCGCCTACACCAAAGAGCGAAAAGGCGGTAGGTGCAGATAGCGTTAAGATGGACTCATTGAGGGTTGATTCATTGAGAACAGACTCTTTGAAGGTGGATTCCTTGAAGCGTGATACGGTAGTGATGTGGAGCGACACGATGACCATCAAGGAGCAGAAGATACTCTACAAGCAACGCTACGCTGAACTGAAAGAGAGAATCGCCAAAATTAAGGCGGATACGCTGAATGCAAAACTTGATAGAATTGGTGAGGCACGACAGGCGAAGCGAACCGCGATATATAAGCGTTGGGCGCATCAGGACTCACTCTTTGCAGCGCGTGCGCAGGCTCGTGCCGACAAGCGACTTCTTCGCCGACTTGCTCGCCGAGAGCGTAGAGGCATCTATGTTGAGATAGTCGATTCAGTGGTACTGCGTGCGGCAGACTCTATCTTGATGGCCGATGCACATCTGCAAGACTCGTTGTCGCATCATCGCCTTGACTCGTTGATCGAGATATACTTCCCACGTCCGATACCATCGCCGAGTGAGGTTATGAAGACGGACTCTACAAATCTGGACTCAATGTACCGTGAGGTGTTGGCGTATAGTCACGTCAAGATATATCGTAGCGACTTCCAATCTGTCTGCGACTCGCTTACGACGACAAGTGTCGATTCGGTGATAAACCTTCATAAACTGCCTATCTTGTGGAATGGCAATAATCAGGTTACCTCCGAGGTTATGCACCTCCACACCAAGAATAGCCAACTTATCCGTGCCAACTTTGAGGGCAAGCCTATCACCGCTTCGCAGATAGATACGGCGCACTACAATCAGGTTACGGGCAAGGAGATGGTGTCGTTCTTCCGCGAAAATCAGATCTATCGTAACGACGTGAACGGAAATGTTCAGACCATATACTATATGCAGGAGGATAACTCGCCCGAGATAACGTTGATGGCCTATATCGAGGCGGGAGATATGACCTCCTACATTGAGAATCAGGAGGTGGTCGGCATCACCTATCGTGGTAGCCCGACCTACACCTTCTTCCCGATGGATAAGATACCGGAGACACAGCCGACACGACTTGAAGGCTTTAAGTGGGAGGAGTCGCGTCGTCCGACCAAGGATAGTGTCTTCACCCGCACAATTCGCCCATCTATGCGCGAGGAGAGAGGCTCGTTGCGTCGTCCGTTGTTCCCGATACACGCAATCTTGCAGCAGCGCAAAGATGACTATCTGCGTCGTCAGGAGTGGCGAGAGCGTACCGATACACTCACGATTGAGACTATTGAGTGGTTGGAGTCAATCAGAACCGAGTAGTGCGACTTGTTCTTCTTGAATGAGTTATGTGAAAGAGTCGAAAAGTGCAGATAGGGTGGCAAATTCAATATACATAAAGGGCGCGAGGGTTCACAACCTTCAAAATATAGAACTTGATATTCCGCACGAGAAGTTGATTGTCGTTACGGGGTTGTCAGGCTCCGGCAAATCGACACTTGCCTTTGACACGATATTCGCAGAGGGGCAACGACGATATGTGGAGAGCCTCTCCGCCTATGCCCGCCAATTCTTGGGACGTATCTCAAAACCCGACGTGGATATTATATCGGGCATTGCACCCGCTATCGCCATTGAGCAGAAGGTCTCATCGCGTAATCCGCGCTCAACGGTGGGTACGGTAACCGAGATTTACGACTACCTCCGCCTGCTGTTCGCCCGTGCAGGTCGCACCTTCTCGCCAATATCGGGTTGCGAGGTCAGGTGCTACTCCACAGATGATGTCGTTGATGCCCAAATCAGACTCGGCGAGGGGCGCAATATCGTGATTGCGGCACCCCTCGTGTTGAGGGAGGAGGAAGATATCGCCGAGCGACTGACCGCATTGGCGAAGGAGGGCGTGATGCGTGTGGCGGTAGGCTGTGAGGTCAAGAGCATCGCCGAATTTGTGATGGAGATTGAGGCTGATAGCCGAGGCGACAACACCTATATCGTCCTTGACCGTGTTGAGGTGGCAAAAGATGACGACACCGTCGTGCGAATGCGCGAATCTATCTCGCGTGCCTTTGGCTACGAGGGTGGCACGTGTGTCGTGATAGAGGGGACAACACTCACCCGCTACCCATCGACCTTGTCGGCCGACGGCATTGAGTTTGAACACACCTCCGAGTACCTCTTCTCGTTTAATAACCCGATAGGTGCTTGCCCGCGCTGTGAGGGCTGGGGCAAGGTTACGGGTATAGATGAAGACTTGGTCGTACCCGATAAGTCGCGCTCCATATACGACAACGCTATCGCCTGTTGGCGTGGCGACACAATGCGCTGGTTCCGCGACCAACTTGTGATGAATGCGCACAAGTTTGACTTCCCGATACACGCTCCATACCACACGCTTACCGAGGAGCAGAAGCGACTGCTATGGCTCGGAAACGACCATTTTGAGGGATTAAACTCCTTCTTTGAGATGTTGGATAGCCAACGACACAAGATTCAGTATCGTGTCTTGAAGGCTCGCTTTATGGGCAAGACTATCTGCCCCGAGTGTGAGGGCAACCGCTTGCGCAAGGAGGCACTGTATGTGCGATTTGGAGGCAAGAGCATCGCCGAGGTGGTGCGTATGACCATCGACGAGGCGATAGAGTTCTTTGCGGGCATTACCCTTGACGAATATACTGTTCAGAGTACGGAGCGCATCTTGGTAGAGATTACTACACGTCTGCGATATTTGAGCGATGTGGGCTTGGGCTACCTCACATTAGACCGAGCCTCGAACACGCTGTCGGGTGGCGAGAGTCAGCGCATAAACCTCGCAACCTCGCTCGGTAGCAACCTTACGGGCTCGTTGTATATCCTCGATGAGCCTTCGATTGGTCTGCACCCACGCGATACGCACCGCCTTATCGAGGTGCTGAAACAACTGCGCGATATGGGCAATACGGTGATTGTCGTGGAGCACGAGGAGGAGGTTATCCGCAGTGCCGACTTTATCGTGGATATAGGTCCCGAAGCAGGCAAAAATGGCGGTAGAGTGGTGTATAGTGGCGATTTGGAGCACCTCCCGACCGCCGAGAACAGCTACACTGCCGACTACCTCTCGGGGCGTAGAGAGATTGCCGTACCGCAGTCGGTGCGAGGTTGGAGCAATTTTATAAAACTGAACGGTTGCCGACACAACAACCTCAAAAATATAACGGTCAAAATTCCGTTGGGCGTTATGACCTGCATCACGGGCGTTAGTGGCTCGGGCAAGTCCTCGTTAGCGAGGGATATTCTCTATCCTGCATTGCATCGCGAGTTGGCAGATACGGGCGACCACCCGGGCGACTTCGATGGTCTGTCGGGCGACACCTCGCTCTTGAAGGGGGTTGAGATGGTGGACCAAAACCCTATCGGCAAGTCCTCACGCTCAAACCCTGCCATCTATATTAAGGCGTGGGACGAAATTCGTAAACTCTTTGCCGAGCAACCCTACGCCAAGCACAACAATATCTCCGCATCGCACTTCTCGTTCAACTCTGCGGGAGGGCGTTGCGAGGTGTGTCAGGGCGAGGGCGCAATCAAGGTGCCGATGCAGTTTATGGCG
>JAFXHB010000031.1 GCA_017536605.1 Alistipes sp. | reverse complement strand
GCGGTAGAGGCGGGCGAGAAGTTGGGCTTCCTGCCGGGCGATTTGAAGGATAAGTTAGACCCCTACTTGCAGCCGTTGTACGATGCGCTAAACGATATGATACCGCCTGCGAAGTTGCAGAAGTTTATGGAGGACGGCACGGTGCAGATTGCACCACTTGCCTATATGCGTGGTCGTACTTTGGATAATGCCTTCGTAATTCTTGACGAGGCGCAGAATACGACTCTTTCGCAGATAAAGATGTTCCTGACGCGAATGGGACGTAATGCCCGCTTTATCGTTACGGGCGACGTTACGCAGGTCGATTTGCCACATAAGAGCGACAGTGGTTTGGTGCGTGCGATGAATACGGTAAAGGGCATTAAGGGTATCGGCTTTGTGGAGTTCAACAAGGGCGATATTGTCCGCCACGAGTTGGTGAAGCACATCGTTGAAGCATTTGACAAACAAACGGAAAACTAATAAAACTATAATAACTATGAACTACAATTTGGAACAACTCAATCCGGCATTGGTTTGGAAACATTTTAAGGCTTTGACGCAGATTCCTCGTCCTTCACACCACGAGGAGAGGGTGCGTGAATATATTGTGGAGTTTGCAAAGGCTCACAACCTCGAATATACGGTTGATGAGGCGTGCAATGTATATATCGCAAAGCCTGCAACTGCGGGCTATGAGAATCGCAAAGGTATCGTTTTGCAAGCACACCTCGATATGGTGCCACAGAAGAACAACGACAAGGTTTTCGACTTCGAGAACGACCCTATCGAGGCATATATTGACGGCGAGTGGGTAACTGCCAACGGCACTACTCTCGGTGCTGATAACGGTATCGGCGTAGCGGCAATTCTTGCAGTGTTGGAGGACGATACTCTCGAACACGGTGCAATCGAGGGACTCTTCACCGCAACCGAGGAGACCGGTATGGACGGAGCATTCGGTTTGAAGGCTGGCTTGCTCAAAGGCGATATTTTGTTAAACCTCGACTCCGAAACCGAGGGCGAGTTGTATGTTGGTTGTGCAGGTGGAACTGACGCAAACATCACACTCCCTTACACTGCCGAGGCTGCTCCACAGGGCTGGCACGCTGTAAAGTTGGAGGTTAAGGGTTTGAAGGGCGGACACTCGGGTATTCAGATTGGCTTCCAGCGCGGAAATGCCAACCGCTTGCTGTGTCGCTTGTTGCTCCATACCGAGCAGGAGTGGTTGCTCGCTTCGATTGACGGAGGTGGTTTGAGAAATGCTATCCCTCGTGAGGCGCAGGCAGTGGTTCTTGTTCACGATGTAGAGGCGTTCAAAGCGGAGGCTGCCGCATACGAGAAGACTTTGCAGGCGGAGTTTGAGAATATAGAGGATTCGATTGTCGTACTTGCAGAGGAGGTTGCCGTACCTGCCGAGATTATCCCTGCTGCAACGGCACAAAACCTCGTTAAAGCGGTTGTTGGCGCACCTAACGGCGTAGTGAAGATGTCGGTTGAGATGGAGGGCTTGGTACAGACCTCTACAAACCTTGCGCGTGTGGTGTCTGACGGCAAGGCTGTGAAGATTCAGTGCTTGTTGCGCTCATCGGTGTCAAGCGAGAAAGTTGCCCTCGGCGAGGCTATCAAGGGCGTCTTTGAGATGGCAGGTGCAGAGGTTGTACTCGAAGGCTCGTATGACGGTTGGAAGCCAAATATGGAGTCGCCAATCTTGAAAGCGATGTTGGCATCTTACGAGGCATTATACGGTAAGAAACCTGCCGTAACCGCTATCCACGCAGGTTTGGAGTGCGGTATCATTGGTGGCGTATATCCTAACCTTGATATGATTTCATTTGGTCCGACAATCTGCTATCCTCACTCGCCAGACGAGAAGGTGGAGATTGCTTCGGTTGAGAAGTTCTACGACTTCTTGCTCCACACATTGAGAAATGCCCCTGCGAAATAATCTATGGCGCAACAGATTACCGAACGCTGGTTTGTAATAGTAAATCCGACATCAGGAGGAGGTAAGGGATTGGAGGACTTTCCTAAAATCTCACACCTTCTCCGTGAGAACGGAATTGAACACGACCCTGCATTTACGGAGCATCGCTATCACGCCACCGAATTGACTGTTGAAGCAGCAAATCGTGGCTACCGCAAAGTTATCGTTGTGGGTGGCGACGGAACGCTGAACGAGGTTGTGAACGGTCTTTTTATCCAGAAGCAGGTTGCTCCGAAGGAGATTCTGTTGGCTGTTGTTGCAGTGGGTACGGGCAACGACTGGGTGCGTACGTTCGGTATTCCGCGAAACTATTCGGCGGCAATTCGCGCAATAAAGGAGGGTAGGTCCTACTTGCAGGATGTGGGTAAGGTAACCTATACCGAGTCGCAATATGAGCAGACGCGCTATATGGCTAATGTGGCGGGATTGGGCTTTGATGCCTATGTGATACAAGTGTTCAATCACTTGAAGATGAAGGGTTTGAAAGGTAAATGGCTCTATCTGTACAGCCTTTTGAGGGGCTACTGCTCGGCGAAACCGGTAGGTGCAACCATTGAGGTTGATGGCAAGGTTATCTACAATCGGTTGCTCTTCTCTTTGGCAGTAGGTATCTGCCGTTATAACGGAGGCGGTATCCAGCAGTTACCACGTGCAGTGGCAAACGATGGATTGCTTGACTTGACGATTATCCGCCCTATACACTGGTGGCACGTTGTCTTTCGTGCGCGAAAACTATTCAATGGAGAGATATATACTATCGGACACGTAGAGTATGCACGTGGTAAGCGCGTCAGAATCACCTCTGCACCGAGTATGCCGCTTGAAACCGATGGCGAGTTGCAAGGAGGAACGCCTGTTACCATTGAGGTTGTATCAAAGGCGATACAGATTGTCGTTACCAAGGAGTTTGATGCGCAATAGCCTGCAATTTTATATCTTTGCGTACAGGAAGGAAAAATTTTTTGCAAAAAAATAGCACCTTGCAAGCGGGAATAAAAAATTTTTACTACATTTGTAGAAGATTATCACACTTTAACAAATAAAAATTTAAAGCTATGAAGAAAATTTTACTTTCGTTGGTTGCTCTTCTTTGTGTAGCAACTGTTTCGGCTCAGAGCAAGTTCGAGTCATCGGTAAAGAGTGCAGCGCAGACCGTTGCATCGCAGAAGTGGTCAGTAGGTCTTCGTGCAGGTAGTACAGTTCAGGCAGTTGCAGAGTGCTTCTACTCTGACAAGGCTTATGTTGAGGGTCGTTTCGGTATGACTGCCCTTTTTGGCTCGTTAAATGCTCCTGTTGCAGCTGACTTCACAGTTCTCCACAATTGGAACTGCTTGACAATGGATTGGACTCCATCGGCTGGTAAGTGGTTCTTTGATGCCGGTGTAGGTCTTAGCGTAGGTGGTGGTGCTCACACTGCTTATGTAGGTGTTGCCGGTAACGCAAAGTTGGGTATCAAGTTTGACTCTGCTCCTGTTCGCCTTTCGGTAGATTGGACTCCTATTGTAGGTCCTGGTTTTGTTTACGGTGGTGGTAGCACATACACAGGTTTCCCTTCGCTCAACCTTGCTAACTTTGGTGTAACAGCAACTTACTGCTTCTAATCAGAGCGTATAGCATAAAAGAATAGTCCGCTTCAAAAGCGGACTATTCTTTTATATTGCCATCTCCTTTACTCCTCCTGATAGCCTACATCTTCAAGTAGGGTATAGCCATTTGCGGCTGCGACGGCAAGTTGGTCGCAACGATTGTTCTCAACGGTGTCGGCGTGCCCCTTAACCCATACGAAGCGGACGTTGTGGCGACGATATACACGCAAGAAGCGCATCCAGAGGTCGGGGTTCTTCTTGCCCGAAAAACGCTTCTTCTCCCAGCCGAATACCCAACCCTTTGCGACGGCATCAACCACATACTTTGAGTCGGAGTATATCGTTACGTCTGACCCCTCAAACTTCAAGGCTTCAAGCGCAACACATACGGCCATCAACTCCATACGGTTATTTGTGGTAAGTTGAAATCCGGCAGACAACTCCTTGCGGTGCGGTCCGCTTATCAGGACTACGCCGTAACCTCCTTTGCCCGGATTGCCGAGTGCGGAGCCGTCTGTATATATTGTGATATCCAAGCCGAAACTATTTTAATACGATATCTATCAAATCGCTAAACTTGTCAATGATGTACCTCGCTCCGTGTTCGCGCAGAAGTTCTGCCGAGTGTGAGCCGTAGGTTACACCGCAGAGGTGGCAATCTGCACCACGCCCCATATCCATATCAAAGGTAGAGTCGCCAACTACCAAAGCCTCCTCGCCGGAGATGTTGCAACGACGCAAAACTTCAAGCGCAATATCGGGTGCTGGCTTTACATTCTCAACGTCCTCTACCGACACGATGTCGCTAATGTATTGCGCGATGCCGAGATTTGCCGTCAGGCGGTCAAGTACGGGGCGCACATTGTTTGAGGCGATAACGATTTTGATACCCGCCTTCGTCAGACGATCAAGCGTATCTATAACACCGTCAAAGAGTTCGATGAGAGGCTCTCCCTCCTCTTTGTATATCGTGTTGTACTCCTCAATCATCTTTTCGATGGTAGCATCGTCTATACTGTCATCGTTGGCAAAACAGCGGAAGGCAAATGGTAACGCCAACCCGAAGTTGTCATATACGACCTGCTTATCCACCTCGTATCCGTGTAGCGCAAGCATACTCTTTGCCGCGTGATAGATTGCGGGTATAGTGCAGGCGGTAGTGCCATCAAAATCAAGTAGTAAAACTTTGTAATTTGACATATCTATTGTGTAATGTTCACTAACTGCTCGCGGTACGCATTCAAGATGCGCGACTTTGAGATAAATCCGCGATAGTGGTTCTCCTTATCCACAACCGGCAACATCCAAGTACGATTCTGCTCAAAACGAGGCAACACCTCCTGTATCATCTCGTGTTCAAGAATCTTGTCGGGTGGCTGAATCATATATCGCGTGATAGAGTTTCCTCGCTTTGACGGCTTGAACATATCCTCGCGGAGGTCATCAAGTTGTACGATACCCAAGAGGTGTCCGAAGTTATCTATAACGGGGAATATATTTCGTTTTGAAGTGGCGATAATATCCATCACATCGCCCAATGTGAAGTGCTCTTTTATGCGCACAAAGTCATTCTCCATCAACTCGTCGAGTTTGAGGAAGACCAAAACCGATTGGTCCTTGTCGTGCGTGAGCAACTCGCCCCTTTGACGCAACTGCTTGGTGTATATTGAGTCAGGGTCAAGATAACGACCTACCGCGAAGGCGATACACGACACAATCATCAGTGGTATAAAGAGACCATATCCGTTTGAGAGTTCGGCAATAAGGAATATCGCAGTCAGCGGAGCCTTCATCACGCCCGACATCACACCGGCCATACCGACTAACGTATATGTGGCGATTGAGACCTCCCAGCCGAGCATATTGCATACTAACGCCACCGCAGCACCCGTAAATGCACCCACGAAGAGCGAAGGGGCAAAAGTTCCACCGACACCTCCCGCAGCGTTTGTCGTTGCCATTGCAATAACCTTAAATACAATAATGGCTACGATATAGACAAGTATAACCCAATCTATCTCTCTAAATTCGTAGAATAGCGAGTTTTCAAATATCGCATACTTATTGCCCTGCATCAGCGAGGTGAAAGCCTCGTATCCCTCGCCGTAGAGTGGCGGAAAGACGAAGATTAAAACGCCGAGAATAATACCACCGATTGTCCAGCGGAGCGATTGACTCTTGATGGCGTGTATAGCCTTACCTACTCGCGCATTTACCGAAGTGAAGTAGAATGAAACGGCTCCACACATACAACCCAAAAGAATAAATAGTGGAATCTGATCTATGTGGAACGCATCTGCCTTGGTTAAGGTAACCGAGATGATAGGGTCAAAACCTCGCAACGTAAGGGCGAGCGTAGTTGCCGTAACCGAAGATATAAGCAACGGAATAATTGAAGTGGAGGTTATATCCAGCATCAAAATCTCCAATACGAACACCACACCCGTAATCGGTGCTTTGAATATCGCCGCCACCGCAGCACCTGTACCGCAACAGAGCAGGAGGGTGATGTTTTTGTAGTTCAGTTTTGCGAGTTTTCCGACATTTGAGCCGAGCGCAGCACCCGTCAAAACGATAGGTGCCTCCGGACCTACCGAGCCACCGAAACCGATGGTTACAGCACCTCCGACCATTGAGGTCCAGCAGTTGTGCCCTGCGATTTGAGAGCCTCGTCGCGACATTGCGTACAACACCCTTGTAACGCCTTCGGAGATGTTGTCTTTTACGATATATTTGACAAATAGTGTCGCAAGGATAATACCTATTGCCGGATATATGAGGTAGAGAAAGTGGAAGGTGTCGTTATCAAACCAATTCACCAACGCCTCCTTTATCAAGTGCAGCAACAACTCAAACAGATAGGTGCCGAAACCCGCGAGGAGTCCCACGACCACAGCGAGTACAGCGAGAATCTGACGCTCGCTTAAACGCTTTGTGATATCGAGAAACCACCGATAAATCTTCTCGCGGTTCGCCTTATTTATATAGTTTGAGGTGTTGATCATAATTTGGGCTTTTAGCCATTAGCCATTAGCCATTAGCGTTTAATTTGAAGCCTCTCTGAATCGTTTTGCTTGTTCGTTGATTAACTCTTTATCCTCGAAGTAGTTAATGCGCATCGCTTCGCGGACATCGTGAAGGGTTGCGGCGGCCGTAGCACGAGCCTCAGCGGTCCCCTTTTCGAGAATTGAATAGACCTCCTCAATCTTCTGCTCCCACTCCTTGCGGCGAGCGCGGATAGGCTCCAATATCTCCTCCAATACGGCGATAAGCAACTTCTTGCACTTCACATCTCCCAAACCACCATTGCGATAGTGCTCTTTCATCTCGTCAAGGTTTTTGTAATCAGGCAGATACTTCTCAAAATGCTCGTCGCAACAGAAGGCGTCAAGGTATGTGAATACACAGTTGCCCTCAACCTTACCCGGATCTGCAATGCAGAGGTGGTTAGGGTCGGTGTACATTGACATAACCTTCTGCTTCACCTCCTTTGGAGTGTCCGAGAGGTAGATGCAGTTGCCGAGCGACTTGGACATCTTCGCCTTGCCGTCTGTTCCCGGCAGACGCATACAAACGCAATTCTCCGGAAGAAGAATCTCCGGCTCAACGAGTGTCTTGCCGTATGTAGAGTTGAACTTGTGTACGATTTCGCGAGTCTGCTCAATCATTGGCTCTTGGTCTGCACCCGCAGGTACGGTTGTCGCGCGGAAAGCGGTGATATCCGAAGCCTGTGAGATAGGGTAGGTGAAGAAGCCGACAGGAATACCCTGCTTTTGGGTAGTGTCGCCCTCTACTGCACTCTCGGAGAAGCCGCGCATCTGAATCTCGGCCTTTACGGTTGGGTTGCGTTGCAAACGCTGTACCGTAACGAGGTTCATATAGTAGAATGCCAACTCGGTCAGTTCGGCAACCTGCGACTGAATAAAGATTGTCGATTTTTCGGGGTCAAGACCGCACGAGAGGTAGTCCAAAGCCACCTCGATAATGTTCTGACGCACCTTTTCGGGGTTGTCAAAGTTGTCGGTCAGTGCCTGTGCATCGGCAATCATAATGAATATGCGCTCAAATTCACCGGAGTTCTGCAACTCCACGCGACGGCGCAACGAGCCTACAAAGTGTCCCAAGTGAAGTCTTCCCGTAGGTCTATCGCCTGTAAGTATAATTTTTCCCATATCTGTTTTGTCTGTTTATCTTGCAAAACTACAAAAAAATAAGTTATCAAGCCCTATTTGATGGCAGTTTTTTTAGTTTTTAGATTTTGTTCTTGAACCTATGATGGTGGTACGCAATGCGTTCACTATTGAGCGTTTTGCGTAGGTGCGTCGGCTTGCGAGTGCAATTTTGCGCGAAGATGCCCCCTTGAAGAGGGTTTTTACCTGTCGGCTATGCTCCTTCGGAATATACTCTATCGCCATCTCTGGTATGATTGTGATTAGCGATGTCGTATCCACGATACGCATCAGTGTATCCAGCACTCCCGACTCAAATTGGTAGCGTGACGGTATGGCGTGTTTCGCCTGACACAACTCTATTACTTGGTCGCGCATACAGTTACCCTCCGAGAGTAGCAAAAGGTCGTTCATATCTATATCCTCAATGCGCACATTTGACTTGTTGTAGAGCGAGTTACGTGGCGATACATAGGCGTAGAATCGGTCGTCAAACAACTCCTGCTCAACGATGCCTTCACCGCACGTTCCGCCCGCAACGATAGCCACGTCGATTTGGTCGCGGTTGAGGGCTTCAATAATATCGGCGGTCTTCATCTCGCGCACCTCCACATCGACCTTCGGATATCGCTCCACAAACTCCGGTAGGAACTTGTGCAAAAGGTAGGGTGCAATGGTCGGTATCACGCCAAGGCAGAGTTTTCCCGAAATCTCCCCTTTGAAACGCTTTACCACCTCTTTTATAGAGTGAAATTCGCCCAAGGTTTTGCGCACTTGCTCCAATACAACCTCGCCTGCTTCGGTTGGTATCACGGGCTTTCGTGAGCGGTCTAAAAGTACCACTCCCAACTCCTCTTCAAGAGCCTTAATCTGCATACTTAAAGAGGGTTGCGTTACGAAGCAATGCTCCGAAGCAATCGAGAAACTGCCAAAGTTTGCAACGGCTAAAAAATACTCTAATTGGATTATTGTCATAATGTTTTGCTTATTTCACCGAGCAAAGTTATAAAAATAATTTACAATGACCACACATAATCTGCTTTTTACACTTCGTGTTCCGTATTTTTTTACTATCTTTGTACGATTATTATATGTATTTATGGAAAAACTGATTGAAACAATAGTAGCAGGTATTCAAGACAAGAAAGGTAAGGATATTGTATCTCTTGATTTAACGGGCTTTGACGGTGCGATATGTTCGCACTTTGTGGTGTGTAACGCCGACTCTACGGCGCAGGTGGCAGCGATTGCCGACGGCATTGAGGAGAAGGTCTATGAGGAGTTGCACGAGAGCCCTTGGCGAGTAGAGGGTAAGCAGACGGGCTTATGGGTTGCGTTGGACTATGTAGATGTTATAGTTCATATCTTCCAGAGCGACCTCCGCGACTACTACCGTTTGGAGGAGCTGTGGGCAGATGCGCCTATGATTCGCTACGAAAGCGAGGAGTAATATCACTTTTACGTACACTTTTTTGCCCGCCACAAACGTTATGGTGGGGTAGTTAATGTAACATTATGGCAAATAATAGAGAGAAGATGAGAAGATTTCGCCCGAATATAATGTGGTTTTGGGGCGCGGTTATGATAGCCATCATCGGCTATTGGATATTCAACGACAACGAGATGTCGCCCGTAAAGTCCGATTGGACTGCGGTAGAGCAGATGATTGTCAAGGGAGATGTTGAGAAGATTGTGGTTGTCAATCGCGATGAGGCTCGCGTCTATCTTGAAAACGATAAGATTGACAAGTACCGCGAGGACACGGTTATCTATGCACACCTTCCGAAAAGCGGGCATCAACTCTTTTTTAATATCGGCTCGGTAGAGACCTTTAAGGCTGATTTGGATAAGATTGAGGCGGAGACGGGCGAGAAGGTCGTTCTCGGCTACGAGAACGAGAAGCCTTGGTACGACTCGTGGTTGATGGGTCTGTTGCCTTGGGTTGTGATGATTGGTATATGGATCTTCATTATGCGCGGAATGGCGCGTGGTGGCGGTGCAGGTGGAAACATTATGAATGTCGGCAAGGCTCGCGCACAGGAGTTTGACAAGGAGGACCCCAACAAGCGTGTAACGTTCAAAGATGTCGCAGGCTTGGAGGAGGCGAAGGTCGAGATTATGGAGATTGTCGATTTTCTGAAAAATGCTCCAAAATATCGCGAACTCGGTGCAAAGATACCGAAGGGTGCTTTGTTGGTAGGACCTCCGGGAACGGGTAAGACCTTGTTGGCGAAGGCAGTTGCGGGAGAGGCGAATGTGCCGTTCCTCTCAATTTCGGGCTCTGACTTTGTGGAGATGTTTGTGGGTGTCGGTGCTTCGCGTGTTCGCGATCTGTTTGAGCAGGCGAAGAAGAAGGCTCCGTGCATCGTCTTTATTGACGAGATAGATGCCATCGGTCGTGCGAGAGGCAAGAATGCGGGCTTCTCGGGTAACGATGAGCGAGAGAATACTCTCAACCAGTTGCTTACCGAGATGGACGGCTTCCAGACCAACGCCGGTGTGATTATCTTGGCGGCGACAAACCGTGCCGATATTTTGGATAAGGCGTTGATGCGTGCAGGACGTTTTGACCGCCAGATTGAGGTGGGCTTGCCGGAGTTGCACGAGCGTAGAGAGATTTTTGATGTGCATCTTCGCAAGTTGAAGTTGGATAAAGACTTGGACCGCGACTTCTTGGCGAAGCAGACTCCGGGCTTCTCGGGTGCAGATATTGCAAATGTCTGCAACGAGGCGGCTCTGATTGCCGCACGCCACAACAAAGATTGTGTAGGCAGAGAGGACTTTCTCGCTGCGGTAGATAGAATTATCGGTGGATTGGAGCGTAAGAACAAGGTGATTTCTCCAAAGGAGAAGAAGACCATTGCCTACCACGAGGCGGGACACGCTACGGTATCGTGGTTGTTGGAGCACGCCAACCCACTTGTGAAGGTTACGATTATTCCGCGAGGTCGCGCCTTGGGTGCTGCGTGGTATTTGCCGGAGGAGCGACAAATCACCACTCGTGAGCAGATGATGCACGAAGTTGCCTCGTTGTTGGCTGGACGTATCGCCGAGGAGAAGTTCTTTGGACACCTCTCTACGGGTGCGCTGAATGACTTGGAGCGTGTAACGAAGATGTGCTACGCAATGGTTGCGTACTACGGAATGAGCGACGAGGTGGGCTCAATGAGTTACTACGACTCGACAGGACAGAGCGATATGGCCTTTACGAAACCATACTCGGAGCGCACCGCGCAACAGATTGACGACGAGGTACGCGCCCTGATTGCGAAGGCACGAGCAATGGCTGAAAAGGTTATTGACGAGCATCGTGACGGCTTGGTGGAGTTGGCAGAGTTGCTCTTGGAGCGCGAGGTTGTCTTCACCGAAGATGTTGAACGCATCTTCGGAAAACGAAAAACGGAGAACGGAGAACTGAAAACTGAAAACAGTGCAACAGAAAATGTTGTTGAAGAATAAACGCCAATGTAGAAGCCTAAAAATAACCTAAAAATGGATAATAAGAAACTTAAAGATTTATTGGTGCGAACTGCGAGTGCCTTGGTATTCGGAGGGGCATTTGTTTGGGCGGTCTGGTTCTCCAAGTGGAGCCTTGGCGTAATGCTTGCGCTGATTTTGTGTGTAGGCGTTGTAGAGTTCTACAAGATTTGTCGTAGGTCGGGCTCGGAGCCGATGGGGGCGATGGGCGTGGCATTGTCAATGGCACTGTTCGGTATCGCTTTTACGATTTTCTATCAGTGGGGAACACCATTTACCGACCTCTCGGCACGCATAGTATATGGGCTGTTGCTCTATATTATGCTGATGCTTCCGGCGACGTTTGTATGTGAGTTATGGCGCAAGAGTTCCACTCCGTTGGCAAATATCGCAACTACGGTTATGGGTGTTGTATATGTGTCGTTGCCACTGTCACTACTGCTATTTATCCCGCAGTTGCTTGTGGGTGAGTGGTCGCCAAAGGCGTTGCTGGCATATATACTGATTATTTGGGCAAACGATATCTTCGCATATTTGGTTGGAGTTACAATCGGCAGACACCGCCTCTGCGAGCGCATTTCGCCCAAGAAGTCGTGGGAGGGCTTCTTCGGGGGTGTTATCGGTGCTGCGGGCATAGCGGTTTTGATGGGCTATCTCTTTGGCGGAAATCTCTATCTTTGGGGTGGTCTCGGCGTGATAGTTGCTCTTACGGGTGTTGCGGGAGATTTGGTGGAGTCTATGT
>JAFXHB010000001.1 GCA_017536605.1 Alistipes sp. | reverse complement strand
CCCCTTGGCAAACCCTTAATTTCAAGATGTGCAGGACGCTTATACTTGCCCGTAACATCTACTCTAAACATCGATGTACCTCCCGCAGGAATAGTGATATTTGCCGGCGAGACAAAGGCTGTGAAGGTTGGCAACTGCCTATGTCGGCACAGCAGATAGTGGTAATCTTTGCCATAACGACGGTGCAAATCCTCTACTTCAAGATAGAGATAGCCACTTGTCTCGGACTTGTATTTAAGCACAGGGTCGGCGTGGAAGGTCATAAGCCCCTGCATCGGGTCTTCGGTGTCATCAACACGAGCCACGACATTTCCCATATTATCAAGCAGCGTCAGCACCGCATCTATTCGTGAGCCGTTACGACGACCAATAAGTTCTATGATAATCTCCTCGTCGTGATCTGCCGGTATTCTGTAACGCTTCACACGCGACTCCTTCGTAAGCGAGTCGGCAATAGCGGTAGAGATTGTTAATGAAGCCCCCTCCTTTGGCGAATATAGCAAATTCTTACCCTTCGCCAGAGCGTAGAACGAAACCGTATTTGAGGTACCTACTTTATTGGTATAAGAGAGTTGATGATAGCCCTCACTCTTCACCTTTACGGTAGCCTTTGTATCATCAAGGTTTACGCCCTCCAACTCCTGCTTCACCTTCTTGCCAACCACACCATAGGCGGGATAACGTCCCGTAACGAATGGTATCACACCAAGTTGAATACGGTAATTAAAATCTTGGCGACCACGATAGATAGCATCGTGAATCATCAATGTATATTTGCCATCTTTGGGCAGTGTTGTAATAATTACAGGGTCAACATTGTGGTAGTAGTCGTCCGAGTAGGCAACCTCCTTACCTCGCGCGTCTATAAGTTTTATAACGGGCTGGAACCAACCCGGAACAGCATCGGCAATATATGGAACGAGTTGTCGCCCCTTGACCGAAGCGACGATTTGGTCGCCCTTCTTGCCTTCAAATCGGAAGTAGTCAATGCCGCCCGGTGAGACATATCCACACAGCACCGCCGGAAGTTCGCCAACCTCGTTTGGCTTACTCCTTCTTGAATTACCTTTCTCAACAAAGTTAGGATATGACGAAACCTCAAACGGCAGTTTATTTGATACGCCACGAGGTCCCTGCAAACGCAAGTCGTACATACCACACGGCACATTGTCCGCAATAGTAATCTTTATCTTTACCCTATCGGCAAGTTGTGGACTACTTTGATCATTTAATCTTCTGCGCTTCCTCTTCGTCGTAGCACTCTCCTTAATAGGCTCTAACTCGCCCGTGATACCAGGGTGGTTAAACAGCACCTTCGTAGCGCGGTTGATATTAAGACCTCCCGCCTCTATTTCAACGGCAGTGCCAACCTGTCCACCTGCCGGATAGAGGTATCCCATTGAGAGTTTCTGCGCATAGAGCGTAGTTGCAAAGAACAAACACAAAATAGTGAGTGTCAATCTTTTACTTCTTTTCATAATCCGGCTTTTTAATGTCAATAATTTCATATAGCAATCCGCCACTCTGGTCGTTCTTGATTAGAGATGGCAGGATAGGCAAGTCGCCCTCCGAAACGTGAGGCAAGGTGCCGTAAGGGTCAATGCCCATAAGGAGATATACCGTTCCAATCAAATCGCAAGGGCGGACAGGGCGTTCAACAACATTCTCGCCCGTCTTGTCGGTCTTTCCGACCACCTTGCCACCGTGGAAGCCTCCTCCCGCAACCAAGTAGCTGAATGTCTTTCCGTAGTGGGCGCGACCTCCATTCCAAGGAGCCTCCCACAACACCTTCGGGGTACGTCCAAACTCGCCACCACAGAGTACGATTGTGCTATCAAGCAGACCTCGCTTATCCAAGTCGGCAAGCAGAGCCGAGAGGGCTTTATCAAGATTTGTCAGCATTGAGTTCATCTTTTGGAAGTGCTTTTTGTGGGTATCCCACCCTGTCGTGCGGACATTTACGAATGGTACCCCCGCTTCAACCAACTTGCGGGCAACAAGGCACGACTGACCAAGTCTTGACTTACCATATCGCGTTCTCACCGAGTCGGGCTCATTGGCAAGGTTGAAGAGTTCGCGACTCTCTCCCCATATAAACTCCATATTTACACCTCGCAACGAGTCAATAAGTTGCTTATCCATCTGCCCCTTCTCAAACTCGGCAAGCATAGCCATTCGGCTATCCATTCGCTCACGATTGACAAACCTATTGACCACGCCATCAACCTCATACATCTTTGACTCGGGTCTGCCACCCGTATCAAAAGATTTATACTCATTGCCCAAAAAGCCACCCTCGTTAAAGCGACTATTGGCACTTGTAACCGATATATAGCGTGGTAGAATGCCCTTATACTTATCCCTCAACATATAAGAGATTACCGCACCAAACGACGGATAGACCACCGCGCCCTTTGATGTGTCGCCCGTAATCATAGCATAATGTCCCGTTTCGTGTGCATTGCTACCGTGAGTCATACTTCTAATGAGCGTATATTTATCCGCCATAGTGGCAAGCAACGGGAGTTTTTCACCAATCTCAATACCCTCAACATTGGTCTTGGCTACACCTTTGTAGTTGCCGTGGTAGTTTCTGCCCGCTTGGGGTTTAGGGTCAAAGGTATCGGTTTGCGCCGGACCACCATCAAGGTATATCAAAATCACAGACTTCGCTCGTTGAGCCTCGGCCGCGAAAGATATCGCAAACAGTAGAATTAAGGTCAAATATATCTTTCTCATAACATTTGAGGATTAGTGGTTGTAGAGGAATTCGTTACTATTTATCTGTATCCACATAATGTCGTACGCCAACTCATTCATAGATAGAGAGTTATCCGCTTTATGTTTGTTATACAACTCCACCTCTTGTGGTGTGGCACGGCGCGACAGAACTCTCAAAGTAATGGCATCTGCCACCTGCTCAACAGTAGTATATTGCTCGCATATTTTCTTCAACGCAGGGCTCTTTCGAATACGCTGTTCAAGAGCCGACGAGTTCATCAAGTAGAGCAGTTGGCGAGAGGTAAGTGCATTGCTACGCTGACTCTCCAACGAGACATCACGCGACACCTTACCAAAGAGTTCCAACTCCGTAGAGGATACGGTAGCATCGCCCAGATGGGTGGCTCTGGTCTGCGGTGGATAGAAGGTAAATGGCTCCGGCACTCGGCTGCTATATTTGTTCCAACGCCCCGTAGATGAGGCTATGGCATCTACGATAACCTCTGCCGGAAGTCGCTGTGGCTGATAGGTTCCCTCGGGGGCCATCTTTGAGTTGAACTGCTCCGACATAAGAATCTTCTTCATCAGAGCCTTCATATTGTATTTGCTCTTTATAAAGTAGTCGGTAAGTTCCTTCAACAGAGCAGGGTCAGACGGCTGATTATCTTCGCGCCAATCGTCGGGTTCGTGTACGATACCCCTGCCGAACACCCAGAACCACATTCTGTTTACCATAACCTCGGCAAAACGACGATTCTCGGGCGAGGTAAGCCAATTCACATACGCCTCTCTCCAATCGGTGTTGTAGTCGGGTTGAAGGATAGTACCATCGGCGAGTTTAATCTGCTGCCAAGGCAACTCCTTGCGATAGTCTATGTAGATAATCTCCTCTTTCCACTCCTTGGTGGACTTGAATTTTATCTGCGAGAAGCACAAATAGCCATTATCTGCACAGTTGCGGTTACCAAGAAAGAGAAGATTTATATTGGCATAGAAGTTCTCCGGAGATCGCTCCTGAAATCCGCGATAGAAGTTTGCCGCAGGATCGCGAAAGTTACTTCCGGTTGAGAGCAATAACTCACGCACCATCTGGTCGTAAGGCACGTTGTTCATCAGCTTCTCGTAAATCCATCTGTTGTAGGCTTGTACTCCGTTAGGCCACAAGTTGCTTGGGAACTCCGACTTTATACGCAAAATATCGCCCCAATGCATAAGCGTATATTGCAACGCAAGTTCTCTATTCAAGAGCCTATTTATAAGTTTTTCACGCTTATCGGGGCGGTTATCGTCCAAAAACTTCGCACTCTCCTGTGGCGACGGTAGCGCACCCGTTACAGTAAGGTATGCCCTCCTCAAAAATACCTCATCTCTGCACTGCTCCGAAGCCACCGCCTGAACTATCGGGGCTATGATACAGGCTAAAATTATTAGACATTTTTTCATAATATCACGATATTAGAATACCCTCTATTTCAACCAAAAGTTCGCTTCTGCACACATCTGCCATAGTGTATATTACAGGAATATGCGAGAATCGCTCCTCCACAATCGCTCTTACATCTTCGTAATCCTCCTTATGTTTGATATAGACCAACAACTTGGCATATTTGAGTTCGTAAGGCTTACAGCCGAAACGCACCAGATTCTCCTTTGATACGAGATACTCGATGTTTTCAATAGTCTTGACGGTTTGCAACCTCGCCGACGAAGCGTCCATACTCTCCTCACCACGAATTGCTGCCGTTCCCGAGACAAAACAACAAGCCCCGCGCGAAGTCTCAATCAACTTTGCTCGTTCAAATTTAGGGGTACTCTTCATCGCATTCTCGTCGCTATCCACCAACACCCTCTTTGAGTAGATGTGCGCCGCAATCTGTAACGGGTTGTCAATAGGATATATACCCCCATTCTCAACATTCGCCTTCTTGAAGGCTATACCCCCTACGATTATGCAGTTGCCGGAGGCTCCGATGCCCGTTGCTGCGGGATAGCCATTTTTCCACGCCCCTTGGGCATAAAAGCGAGTGCGGGCGTCGTTGAACTCTTGGTAGTTCTGCTTGCCGTCGCGGTGGGCGACAATATCTCCTATAAAGTTCCATTGACGCACAATATCATCTACCGCAAAGCCATATATTGAGAGTAAATTTGCAACCTTGTCAAGTACCTCTTCGCTCTGACTGCTTACGCTCGCCGAGAAGTCCGACGCAGGGATACCCTCAAAAAAGAGCATCGACTCCTCGTCGTTGCCGATAAGACCGTAGCATACGCCATTGCGCTCTTGAATGGTTATACTCGCCCCTTCAAGGGTATATACCTCAACAGCAAGCCCCTCTTCGGGAAGAAGTGGTTGAGGAATAAGGGTTATAGGGAGATTATGCCCAAGATTGGCTCTAACAGTAGAGCGAATATCGGCGAGGAGTTGATGATACTCTACACAGGTAGTGCCATAGACGACAAGTCCGCATATAGAGTCAGCGGGAATACCTTGCAACGCCTCTTTAATAGAGAGCACAAGCCCCCCGCCCAGATTGAGAGTTGAAGAGTAGATCTTTAATCCCATAATCCGTAAAGGTTAATTTTGTGGGTTCTCTTTATACATAAGACAAAGATAACGATAAAAAGTTAAATTTCCAACCGAAAAAAAATATCCAACCACCAATACTCCTACGACAACTTCTATAAAAAGCGAAAGGTTGCAAGCCAATATCTGCTCAACCCGATATAAAGTTCGTCTCCCTTTTTCCAAGCACATCTATCCATTCCCGCCCCTTTTTGGACTAATAATTTGATATATTGAACTTTTTTTCATATTTTTGTCAACTAATTATTTTTTTATAAAAAATAACCATAGCAACTATGAAATATGCTCTTGTAACCGGTGGCTCACGAGGATTGGGTCGTGCAATTTGCTGTAAATTGGCAGAGATGGGTATCCCTGTGCTTATCAACTACCAATCAAATCAAGCGGCTGCCGAAGAGGTGCGAGATATTATCCGCAGTAATGGCGGAGAAGCAGAACTTCTCCGCTTTGATGTATCTAATGAGAGTGAGGTTACCGAGGTCCTTTCACAATGGGAGAGCAACCATCCCGAAGACTATATCGCCTACCTCGTAAATAACGCAGGCATTCGCAGAGATAACGTAATGTTTATGATGCCAACGTCTGATTGGCAGGCTGTGATGAACACCTCGCTGAACGGATTTTTTTATGTTACAAGACAGCTTCTACCGAAGATGATGATGCGCAAACACGGTGGCAGAGTTGTCAATATGGCATCTCTATCGGGACTTAAAGGAATCGCTGGACAGACAAATTACAGCGCAGCAAAGGCCGGCTTGATTGGCGCAACAAAGGCTTTGGCACAAGAGGCAGCAGCTCGCAACGTAACGGTAAATGCCGTAGCACCCGGATTTATTGAGACCGATATGACAAAGGACCTGCCACAAGAGGAGTTGCAGAAGTTGGTTCCAATGAAGCGTTTCGGCAAACCGGAGGAGGTTGCGGCTCTGGTCGGCTTCCTCTGTTCGGACGCAGCAAGTTACATCACGGGCGAGGTGATAAGCATAAATGGTGGTTTATACTAAAAAGCAGATATTCTAAATGGGAAGAGTAGTTATTACGGGTATGGGCATCTGGTCGTGCCTTGGAACAAGCATTGAAGAGGTCAAAGAGTCGCTCTACAACGGCAAGTCAGGTATAGGTGTTGAGGCGGAGAGATTGGAGTATGGATACCAATCGGCCTTGACCGGTATCGTAAAAAAGCCCGAACTCAAAGGGCGCATTGACAGGCACCTGCGTCGCGGAATGTCAGAGGAGGCAGAGTACGCCTTTATGGCAAGTGCACAAGCCTTTGAGATGGCAAACATAGACGATGCATACCTTGACAACAACGAGGTTGGCTGCATCTTCGGCAACGATTCGTCAGCAAAGCCTGTTATTGAAGCAGCGAGGATTATGGACGAGAAGCACGATACAGAGTTGCTTGGTCAATCCTTCATCTTCCAAGCGATGAACTCTACCGTAACGATGAATATCAGCACCATATTCCGCCTCAAAGGTGTAAACTTCACGGTTAGCGCGGCGTGTGCCAGCGGTAGCCACTCAATAGGTTTGGCCTATCTGCTTATCAAGAACGGTTTGCAGAATGTAGTTCTCTGTGGTGGCGCACAAGAGACAAACTTCTACTCTATGGCATCGTTTGATGCGTTGGGCGCATTCTCCAAGAATATGGACGAGCCAACAAAGGCAAGCCGACCATTTGATAGTAGCCGCGACGGACTTGTACCAAGCGGTGGAGCCGCAGCACTTATCCTTGAAGATTACGACCACGCCGTGGCTCGTGGTGCAAACATTATCGCCGAAGTCGTGGGTTACGGATTCTCTTCAAACGGCACATCGGTAATCAGCCAACCGAGCGACGAGGGGTGTCTGCGTGCGATGCGTCGCGCATTGGAGGATGCAGGTATGCAGCCTTCCGATATTGACTACATCAACGCGCACGCAACAAGCACTCGTCAGGGAGATATGTTTGAGGCGATGGCTCTCGGAAAACTCTTTGGCGGAGAACACGCCTACATTTCAAGCACCAAGAGTATGACAGGACACGAGTGTTGGATGGCGGGAGCCAGCGAGTTGATATACTCGTTGATAATGATGCAAAACGATTTTGTTGCACCTAACATCAACTTTGAAACTCCTGACGAGTATGCTGCGCATCTCAACATTACACCAAAGACCGTAGAGACAAAGATTGATACCGTATTGAGCAACTCTTTCGGTTTTGGCGGAACGAACAGCGCAATCGTTGTGAAAAAGATATAAGAAACTGATTATATAACCATTAAAGAGATTTTAACATTATGAATCGTGTAGAGATTGAGGAGAAGGTAAAGGCCTTTTTGATTGACGAACTTGAAATTGACGAGGAGAAGATATTCCCTGATGCAAAGTTGAAGGACGATATGGGTATCGATAGTTTAGACTTTGTGGATATTGTAGTTATCGTTGAGCGCAACTTCGGCTTCAAGATTAAGGCCGAGGAGATGGTTGGCGTTGATACTTTCAGCAAGTTCTGCGACTACATCGAGACCAAGATAAACTAAACGATGGCACGCCAGTGGAAAGGGACAACATTTGGAGGTGAGCGGTTGCACAAATCGCTCATTTGGGCGTTGCGATATATTGACATCAGGCTGATATACGCATTTGCCGCACTCTTTATTGTTCCTATCTGCTCGGTTGTAAATAAGAGCCGAAAGAGCGCGTACGACTACTTCCGCAATCGCCTGAACTACGGGTGGTGGAAGAGTATCTGGAACATCTACCTAAATCACTACAAATTTGCGCAGGTCGTGATTGACAAGTTCGCAATGTATGCAGGCAAGCGATTCTTGGTAGAGGTGGAGAACAACGCGGAGGCGTACCATAAGTTAGAGGCGAAGAGTGAAGGCTTCGTTATTTTGAGTTCTCACATAGGCAACTATGAGATAGCCGGCTACACATTCTCCTCCGGTGCGAAGCGAATGAACATCTTGGTCTTCGCCCACGAGAAGGAGTTTGTGATGCGCAATCGTAGCAGCCTGTTTGACAAGAACAACGTTCAGATGATAGCGGTACAAGAGGATATGAGCCACCTCTACGAGATTGACAGAGAACTTCGCAGTGGTAGCATCGTAACGCTTCACGCTGACCGCTCGGCAGGAGCAACAAAGTGTATAGAGGGTATATTTTTAGGTCATACGGCACGGTTTCCGTTAGGACCACTCAATGTCGTAACGATGCGCGGTCTTGATGCCTTGGCTGCAAATGTAACAAAGGTGGCGTGGAACAGATACAAACTCTCGTTCACGCAATTGGAGTACGACAAGAGTGCCCCACGCAAAGAGCAGACAAAGCAACTCTCTCGCGAGTATATTGCTGCGCTTGAAGAGTGCGTAAAAGAGTACCCTACCCAGTGGTTCAACTTCTATAATTTTTGGATTTGATGGAGATAAGAGATATTACAGAGGAGTTTCTCCGTTCAGTAGATGTTCACGTGATACTGCCACAACAAGAGCCATTTGTGATGGTTGGTACACTTACATCTTTTGAGATGACAACATCTACAACCGAAACCGAGATAAAGGAGGAGAATATATTTGTTGATAACGGCATATTCTCCGCTTCGGGCTTGATGGAGAATATAGCCCAAACCTGCGCTGCGCGTATCGGCTTCTACAACAAGTATATCCTCAAAAAAGATGTTCAAGTAGGCTTTATCGGTGCTATTCGCAACTACGTCGTTAGCGAACTTCCGAAGGTCGGCTCAACAATCATCACAAAGGTCGATATCTTGGAGGAGGTCTTCGGTATGACGCTCGCTAACGCAGAGGTAAGATGTGGCGACAAGGTTATCGCTACCGCCGAGATAAAACTCTCAATACGCTCCATTGAGCAGAACTAATAGACAGAATGGCGATGAAAGAGGATTTGGTTTTGTCGGTTGAATCACAGTTTGAAGTGAGATTCAGTGAAGTAGATATGATGGGTGTCGTCTGGCACGGCGCATATCCGCTATATTTGGAGGACGCACGCGAGGTCTTTGGCAAGAGGTATGGATTGTCGTATGACAAATATATCAGCGAGCAAACGTTTGCCCCGATTGTAGAACTTACGATGAACTACAAGCAGCCATTGCGATATGGTATGCGTCCTACGATAAAGATTACGTATCGCCCAACCGAAGGGGCAAAAATTGTCTTTGACTACGAGATATACGACCCCTCAACCGGAACGGTATATCTGACCGCGCACAGCGTACAGGTCTTTATGGATAGGGAGTATAAGTTGATGTGGTATAGCCCGGACTTCTATACGGAGTGGAAACGAGAGGTAGGTTTGTTATGATTGAGATTCTCGCCACAAACATAGTTTCACCGTTAGGATTGACTACGGAGGAGAACTACCGCGCTGTCAGAGCGGGACGTTCTGCTTTGGAGCCTCTTTGCGATTGGCGAGGTATCCCGAACAAATTTACAGCATCTATCTTTAACAAGGAGCAGGTTAGAGCGATAAAAGTTGAGGGATTCACCCACTTTGAGTCGTCGGTAATTCGCTCCATTCAGGAGGCTCTACTCCACTGCGACATAGATGTTACCTCTCCGCGTACGGCACTTATTTTAAGCACAACGAAGGCCAACGTTGATGCACTTGACCCGAAGTCGGAGGAGTACGGTGAGTATCTATCTCCGGGTGCTACCGCAAAGAAGATTGCTGCCCATTTCGGAATGGTTAGTGAGCCGATAGTTGTGTGCAACGCCTGCATATCGGGCGTAACAGCACAAATACTTGCTAATAGACTGCTCTCGGCAGGCACTTACGATGTTGCGATTGTATGCGGTGCCGATTCGGTAACTCCATTCGTCGTGTCAGGCTTCCTGTCGTTCAAGACACTATCTCCGATGGAGTGCAAACCTTTTGATATTGAGAGATTGGGGTTAAATCTCGGCGATGGTGCTGCTACAATCATATTTGGAAAGGGCAACTCTGCATCGAATAGATGGCAGATAGTAGATGGGCAACTCAGCAACGATGCCTATCACACCAGCACCCCTTCACCCGTGGGCGAGGGTACGGTTGAAGCACTTAAAAGGGTGCTGGACAGGGTTGATGTTGAAGATATAGGCGTAATCTGTGTACACGGTACCGCCACTATGTTCAACGATCAGATGGAATCAAAGGCGATAGAGCGTAGCGGTCTATCCGATATTCCGCTATCGGCACTCAAAGGCTACTACGGACATACACTCGGTGCGTCGGGCGTACTTGAAACAATACTTGCGATGCGTGCATTAGATGACGGAGTTGTGCTTCCGGTACGCGGATTTAGCGAGATTGGCGTAAGCGGACGTGTCAATATAAGCAATCAAGAGGTTGCGTGCAACAAGAAGAGCCTTTTGAAGATAATATCGGGCTTTGGCAGTTGCAACGGTGTATTGCTTTATGCGAAAGGTGCGCAAAATCGCACCTCAAACAGCAATACCTGCGAGGTGGTCTGCACGGACTCAATACACATCACGCCAGAATCAGTAGAGGTTAATGGCGAATCTATTGCGACAACTTCAACAGGGGCTGCACTACTTAAAGAGTTGTACAAGAGATATATTGGCGACTACACAAAGTTCTATAAGATGGATGCTTTAAGTCGCTTGGCGATATTGGCATCAAGCATACTGCTACAACGAGAGAGCGAAGCGGATAGGTCAAAGACACACGACATTATCCTATTCAACAACTCCTCGTCTATTATCGCAGACCTCAACCACTTGAAGACAATCAGCGATAGCGATAACTTCTATCCGAGCCCTTCGATATTTTTACACACGCTGCCCAACATAGCCACAGGAGAGATTGCCATACACAACTCGTTCAAGGGAGAAACATCGCTCTATATACTGAATGAAAAGTGCGAGGAGGTGATGAATACTATCGCAACAGTATCGCTTTTGGCAAGCAGCAACGAGAAGTTGATAACAGGCTGGGTAGATTGTTGTGATGACGATACATTTGATGCAGAAATTAAAATTTTAACTAAAAAATAAGACTATGGAAGATTTAACTTTAACGCTCAAACAACAGATTATTGAGGCTCTCAACCTTGAAGAGATATCTCCGGAGGATATTGACAACGATGCCCCTCTATTTGGAGATGGACTCGGTCTTGACTCCATAGACGCATTGGAGATTATCGTGATTTTGGACCGTTACTACGGTATCAAATTGGAGAATCCGGCAGAGGGAAAGAGCATCTTCAAGAGCATAAATACAATAGCCGATTATATCGCGAAGAATAGAACTAAATAATGAGCGGAACTATCTCTATAACAGGTCTTGGCATAATTTGCTCCATTGGTAACGACACCCAATCGGTACTCGACTCGTTGCGTAATCGCAGAACGGGTATTCGCCGTATGAAGTATCTACCGTCAAAACACAACAATATACCGGTAGGCGAGGTTCAACTATCCAACGAGGAGATGAAGAGCCTTCTCGGAATTGAAGACCCGAAGCCGATGAGTCGAACAACTCTTATGGGTGCAATTGCTGTACGTCAGGCGTTGGAGCACGCCGGTATTAAAGATGTTTCGGGTAAGCGTGTCGCTCTGATATCGGGAACTACCGTAGGCGGTATGGATATCGCCGAACAGGTCTTTGACCGAATGAAATATGACGACTCGCTGCTATGGATGCCAAAGAGCAATGATTGCGGAGATAACACCAGAGAGATAGCCGATGTTGCAGGGCTGAAAGATGCAGAGGTATGCACCATCACAACAGCCTGTTCCTCTGCCCTGAACTCTATAATTATCGGAGCCGAGATGCTCAAAAGAGATGAGGTAGATATCGTTGTTGCGGGAGGCTCCGAGGCGTTGAGTCTGTTCCACCTCAACGGCTTCAATACGCTGATGATTTTAGACAAAGAGCAGTGTCGTCCATTTGACGACACTCGTGCCGGTCTTAACCTCGGCGAGGGTGCTGCATTCGTTATTTTACAGAAAGATGTTGAAGGTTTAGCCTATGTAACAGGCTACGGAAATCACTGCGACGCATTCCACCAAACAGCCTCGTCCGAAGATGGCGAAGGTGCCTATCTTGCGATGAAAGAGGCTCTTACGATGGCCGGATTGAAGGCTTCGGATATACAGTACGTGAATGCACACGGCACAGGAACACCAAACAACGACATCTCGGAGAGTGTCGCCCTGAAACGTATATTTGGCGATAATATGCCGGAGGTGTCAAGCACCAAATCTTTTACGGGTCATACCACCTCTGCCTCCGGCTCTATTGAGGTCGTTATATGCCTATTGGCAATGCAACACAACTTCACACCTGCAAATCTATGTTGGAAAAATCAAGCAGAAGGGGCAATCACTCCGACATTAGGTCGTGAAGGGATAACCTTACACAATGTTATATGCAACTCATTTGGTTTTGGTGGTAACGACTCCTCAATGGCATTAAGCGTAGAGCCACAACAAACCTCTATCGCCAATGAAAAGGAGTACACCTCAACCGTTATTGCAGATGTAGAGATAACCTCCAAAGAGGAGTTAGCAGAATTGCGCGAATTTGTATCTCCAATGGAGAGCCGCCGTATGGGTAAGTTGATGAAGGCTGCACATCTCGCCTCCCTACGAGCCTTGAAAGAGGCGGGTATGGAGTCCCCTGACGCTATCGTAACTGCCACGGCGCGAGGTATGCTTGAAACAAGCACGCAGTTCTTGGAGGAGATGCTGGCAAATGGGGAGGAGTTGTTGAAACCTACCCTATTTATGCAGAGCACTCAAAATACGCTCAGTTCAGCAATAGCAATACGTACCAAGTGCCACGGTTATAACATAACCTACTCGCAGGGCGAGGAGTCTATGAAGTGGGCAATGCGTGATGCAGAGCGACTTATCGCTACGGGTAAAGCAAAGAGCGTTCTGGTAGGTCTTTTTGACGAATCAACGCCGACCTTCTCCGACTTTGCAGAGCGAGAGGGAAAGGTGCCACCACAGGAGTTATATGCGCGAAGCATTATCCTCGCACGAAAATAGATTTTATTAGAGTGTTGATTATAACGATTTTGCAGTATGAAATTACTTGATAGTCTATACACCATAACCTCAATGGAACAGACGGCTGACGGTCCGACCTTTACACTTGAATTGAATGCCGAACATTTTATCTACAAGGCGCACTTCCCCGGTGAGCCTATCACTCCGGGTGTCTGCATCTTACAGATTGCACACGAGCTGTTAGAGGTGCATTGTGCCACAACGTTGGAGATAGAGTGCGTCAAGAATGTAAAGTTCCTCCGCGTGATAACGCCTGATGCTACGCCCGTTGTGCGTTATGCATTCCAAAAGATTGTATTTGAGGAGAACTTGGTTAAGTGTCAAGTGAGTGTTACGGCAGAAGATGAGGCTCTCGCCAAACTCTCAATTCTCTTCCGAAAGCAAGACTAACCCAACACCGATGACAGAGCAGAAACAGATACTACGCGACAGAGGCATCTGCGTAATTATCCCCACATACAACAATGCGGGGACAATTAGCGATGTCGTACAACGCGCTATGGAACAATGCTCTGACGTTATTGTCGTCTGCGATGGCTGTACGGATAACACCCTATCGCTACTTCAAAATCTTGCCACTCCACCTATCATTGTTGAGTTACCTAAAAATTCGGGCAAGGGTGCTGCTCTAAAAGCGGGTTTCAGAGAGGCTTTAAGCAGAGGTTTCGCCTACGCCATAACTCTTGACGGCGACGGACAACACTTTCCGGAGGATATACCCACCCTATTGCAGGCAAATCAAAAGCACCCTGGCGCACTTGTCGTAGGAGAGCGAAAGGCTCTTGATTCTGCCGACAGAAGT
>JAFXHB010000030.1 GCA_017536605.1 Alistipes sp. | reverse complement strand
TCTTTGCACTCGCAATAAGGTTTTGGACCCATAGCTCAGTTGGTTAGAGCAGCGGACTCATAATCCGAAGGTCGTGGGATCATGCCCCTCTGGGTCCACAGAAAAAGCAGCTACGTTATGTGGCTGCTTTTTTGTTTAGGATAGTTGGTGTTAAGCGTTTGGCTATTCGTTAAAACCGTTCAACAACTCTAATAGTTTATTTCGTTGGTCGCGGAGTGATATTGCCCGCTTGAAATCAAGTTCCTGTATCGCACGTTCAATATCCTTGTCAATATCCTCCAAACGGGTATATAGTCCCGCTTGCGAGGTCCTATATGTCGCTTTACTATCCGCAGCAAGAGGTATATCCTCATTATCGTTGATGCTATATATCACCTCTTTTTGTATTGTAATCTCCTCTTGTTGTGCGCTCTCTGTGCCAAAAGGCTCTGTGATAGAGATTTGTCGTTTGATGCCGCCCGGCATTATCTTATGCTCTATGTTGTAGAGTACCTGTCGCACACACCTTGCATTGCACTCCCCGATAGCCCCTTTCAGAGAGTCGGTAACGGTTGCGGCGTATAGTATAACACGACCTTGCGTATTTCGGGCAGCACGTCCCGCCATCTGAATCAACGCCCTCTTGTTGCGTAGGAAGCCCTCCTTGTCGGCATCTATGATGATAACCTTCGCCACCTCCGGCAGGTCAATACCCTCGCGCAGGAGATTTACGCCGACCAATACATCGAACTCTCCATTGCGGAAGTCGTTGAGTATCTTGACTCGGTCAAGTGTCGTTATATCGGAGTGGATATATCGTGTTGCGATGTCAATCTTTGAGAGATAGGAGGATAACTCCTCTGCCATACGCTTTGTGATGGTCGTTACGATGGCGCGTTCATTGTGCTTGCGGCAATCTTCAATCTCCTCCAATAGGAGGTCTATCTGATTGTCGCTATTGTGTATGGAGAGTGGCGGATCAACCAGCCCCGTCGGGCGAATAAACAACTCGACAACACTATTTTCGCAACGATTTAGTTCGTATGAACTTGGCGTTGCGCTGACATATATGGTTTTGCCCTGCATCAACTCAAACTCCTCAAAGCGGAGAGGGCGGTTGTCGCGAGCAGCAGGCAGACGAAATCCGTACTCTACAAGATTATCCTTGCGGGCCTTGTCGCCACCGAACATACCTCGCAGTTGAGGAACGGTTACGTGGCTCTCGTCAATAAAGAGTAACATATCCTGCGGGAAGTAGTCCAACAGGCAGAACGGACGCTGTCCGGGTAGTCGCTTATCAAAATATCGGGAGTAGTTCTCAATACCGGAGCAGTAGCCCAACTCCTGAATCATCTCCAAGTCGTACTCTACGCGCTGCTTTATGCGTGTAGCCTCCATCTCGCGTCCGCACCTCTCAAAGTGTTCGATTTGTGCGTCAAGGTCCTGCTTTATCTCCTCTACGGCCTCTTTTATGCGGGTTTTATTCGGTATAAAGATATTGGTCGGAAGGATATTTACGCTATCCAGCGCACCGAGATACTCTCCTGTGGAGCAATTTACCATATCTATCGCCTCAATCGTCTTGCCGAAGAAACTGATGCGGTAGGCAATCTCTCCCGTAGCGGGTGCTACTATTATCGTGTCGCCTGTTACGCGGAAGGTTGCAGGCTCCAAATCGCCCTTTACTCGTGTGTATAGCAACTCCACGAGGCGACACATCAGTATTCGTAGCGATACGCTATCACCCACATTTAGCGTGATGGTGTTGTTGGCGGAGTCTTGCGGATTTCCGATACCGTAGATGCACGAAACGCTCGCAACCACAATAACATCGCGCCGTCCGGAGAGCAACGCGTGTGTCGCACTCAATCGCATACGGTCAATCTCCTTGTTGATAGAGAGGTCCTTCTCTATGTATGTGTCGGTTGCGGGAATATATGCCTCCGGCTGATAGTAGTCGTAGTATGAAACGAAGTATTCAACGGCATTGTTCGGAAAGAAACTCTTGAACTCGGCATACAACTGCGCGGCGAGAGTCTTGTTGTGGCTCAACACCAAGGTAGGGCGATTGAGTTGTGAGATAACATTCGCCATTGTGAAGGTCTTGCCGGAGCCTGTAACGCCAAACAGAGTGCTGTTAGGTACACCGGTAACGACGTTGGCAACCAACTGTTTGATTGCCTCCGGCTGATCCCCCGTAGGTTTATAGTCCGATATGAGTTGAAACTCCATAGGTACAAAGATACAAATAATATCTTGAAGTTCCTATGCAAATTATAGTTTGAGCGACGAGATGACCGATGCCATCTTCTCGGCTATGCGGTCATTGCAGAGGTTACCGATACTTCCTGCGTGGGTGTGATTTACCTCGCGTGTAGGGGTGTAGTTACCCTCTTGTACGGCGATACCCACCTCGCGGTATGCCTCGCGGAACGGAACACCCGACAACACAAGGCGATTGACATCTTCAACCGTGAAGAGGTAGTCGTACCTCTTATCTTGCAGTATATCCTTGTTGATGCGGATATGTTGCAACATAAAGTCGCACATCGCCATAACCTCGCATATCTCGCGCGTTGCAGGGAAGATGATATCCTTCAAGAGTTGCATATCGCGGTGGTAGCCGAGAGGAAGATTTGCCGTTAGGAGGGCAATCTCATTCGGTACGGCTTGGAGGCGGTTGCACTTTCCGCGAGTAATCTCAAATACGTCGGGGTTCTTCTTGTGTGGCATAATGCTCGAACCCGTTGTGAGATTGTCGGGGAAGGAGATAAAACCGAAATTTTGGCACATAAACAGGCACATATCCATCGCAAAGCGACCTACGGTTGAGGCGAGTGATGCGATGGCGAAGGCTGTTGCGCGCTCGGTCTTACCGCGACTCATCTGTGCCGCTACGGCGTTATAGTGTAGCGTATTGAAGCCGAGTAGTTCGGTAGTCATCTCGCGATTAAGCGGGAACGACGAGCCATATCCGGCAGCCGAGCCGAGAGGGTTTTGGTTGGCTGTATCGTATGCGGCAACCACAAGTCGCATATCATCTACGAGCGATTCGGCATAGGCACCAAACCATAAACCGAATGACGACGGCATCGCAATTTGCAGGTGCGTATATCCGGGCATAAGGGTACCCTTATGCTCTTCGCTCAATGCGATAAGGCGGTCAAAGAGTTGCTTCGTGTGGCGAGCAATATCGCGGAGTTCGTCGCGCATAAAGAGTTTCAAATCGACCAACACTTGGTCGTTGCGCGAGCGTCCCGAGTGTATCTTTTTGCCCATATCGCCCAACTTGCGCGTTAGGAGCATCTCCACCTGTGAGTGTACGTCCTCAACGCCCTCCTCAATCACGAAATTCCCCTTACGTGCCTCCTCCAATAACTCGGCAAGGGCGGCGAGCAACTGCTCCAACTCACTCTTTTCAAGAAGCCCGATAGTTTCAAGCATCTTGATATGCGCTATTGAACCCTCAATGTCGTACTTCGCGAGTCGCAGGTCAAGTTCTCTGTCGGCACCTACGGTGTACTCCTCAATATACTTGTCTATCTCAAAGCCTTTGTTCCAAAGTTTCATATTATAGCGTGTTGTTTAATTCGTCTAATAGTTTTTGGTAGAGTGCAACGCCCTCTTCAATCTCGCTTACGAGGACAAACTCGTCGGCTGTATGCGAGCGCGAGGACTCTCCTACACCCATTTTCAATGCCGGTAGCCCCTGCATAATCGCACGGTCGGAGGTTGTCGGCGAGATGAATGTCTGGCGACCTATCGCCTGCGCTGCTGCGACCAGAGGGTGCGAAAGCGGTATTGCCGAGGCACGTACGCGTGTGGAACGAGGTGTGGCATCGCACTCCAAAGCCGATTGCAAAATCTCTACCACCTCCTCGTTGGTGTAGGCATCGGTGGTGCGAATATCTGCAACAAAGCGACACTCGTCAGGCACGATATTGTGCTGTGTGCCGGCAGATATTTGAGTTACCGAGATTTTAATCTCGCCCAACTGCTCGGAGGTGCGTTCAAAGCGGAAGTTGCGGAGTCGCTCAATGTCGCACATCGCCTTGTAGATGGCATTCTCGCCCTCGTTTCGGGCTGCGTGTCCACTCTTGCCGTGCGCAACGCAATCTAAAACCACGAGTCCGCGTTCAGCGGTTGCCGCCTGCATCGAGGTTGGCTCGCCCACGAGTACCATATCCACCTTTATCCCCTCCTCCTGCAAGTGGGGCAGGAAGGAGCGCATACCTCTCTCGCCCATATTCTCCTCCTCGGCTGTGAGAGCCAACAGAAGGTTGTAGGGGCGGGTGGAGGTGTCGTAGTTGTTGCAGAAGGTTGTAAGGAGCGCGACGAGCGATGCGCCCGCATCGTTGCTCCCCAAGCCGTAGAGTTTGCCACTCTCAATGGTTGGCTCAAACGGGTTGCGCGTGTAGGCGTGCGACGGCTTTACCGTATCTTGATGCGAGTTGAGCATAAGGGTAGGCTTCGTCGTGTCAAAACCCTGCGAGAGCGCATATACGTTGTTGTGATGACGGCACGCAATAACGCCCTGCGCAGTAAGTTCCGCTGCGAGAATATCGGCTGTTGCACTCTCCTCGCCCGAGAGCGATGGAGTGGCTATAAGCCTTTGGAGTAGGGAGATTGCTTCGCGTGCAGTCATAATTCAAAATTCAAAATGCAGAATGCAGAATGCAAAATGCAAAATTCAAAATTAGTTTTCCGTTATTGTTGTTCCCGATTGTGGGTTGGTGAGTTGTGCCGAGTGCTTAATTGTAACACTTGCCACACCCTGCTCAATGGCACGAAAGGCGTTGTCAATCTTCGGTATCATACCCTTGGAGATGATGCCCTCGTTGCGTAGAGTAGGGTAGTCTGCCTTGGTGATTAGCGATATAACCGACTCCTCGTCCTCCACATCGCGTAGCACCCCCTGCTTCTCAAAGCAGAAGATTAACTCTGTTGGTGCGATACTTGATGCTGCTACCGCCACCGCCGAGGCTACGCTGTCGGCATTGGAGTTGAGTAGCGTACCCTTTGTGTCGTGCGTTATGGCGCAGAATACGGGGGTAATACCGCTTTGAAGCAGGGTTGCAAGTAGTGCGGTGTTGATTTTGTCTGCCTCTATATCGCCCACAAAGCCGTAGTCAAGAGGCTCGGGGCTGCGCTTTACTGCGGGTATCATATTGCCGTCAGCACCCGAAAAGCCGAGTGCATTGCACCCTGCGGCCTGCAACTTGGCAACAATGCGCTTGTTCAACAGCCCTGCATAGACCATTGTAACCACGTCAAGCGTAGCGGCATCGGTTACGCGCCTGCCCTCAATCATTGTTGTCGGAATCTCCAACTTCTCGGCAAGTCGTGTAGCGAGTTTACCTCCGCCGTGAATCAGAACCTTGGGCGAAGGCAACGAGGCGAAGTCGGATACGAACTGCTCCAAAGCCTCGTCGTTGTCAATCACATTACCACCAATTTT
>JAFXHB010000029.1 GCA_017536605.1 Alistipes sp. | reverse complement strand
CTCGTCCCGAGATCATTCGCCTTGCCGCCGTCATCAATAAGGCGAGACGGTACTTCGACTGCCTTCTCGCTCACACAGGACAGAATTACGACTACAACCTTAACGGCATCTTCTTCCGCGACTTGAAGTTGGCAGAGCCGGAGGTCTATCTCAATGCCGTAGGCGACGACTTGGGCGCAACGATGGGCAATATCATCAACGCATCGTACAAGTTGATGGTTGAGATTAAACCCGATGCTGTGTTGGTGCTCGGCGATACAAACTCGTGCCTCTCGGTGATTGGCGCAAAGCGTCTGCATATCCCAATTTTCCATATGGAGGCGGGAAATCGTTGCTTCGATGAGTGCCTGCCGGAGGAGACAAATCGCCGTATTGTGGACATTATCTCGGACGTGAATATCTGCTACTCGGAGCACGCGCGCCGCTATCTCAATGCATCGAGTGTGGCGAAGGAGCGTACCTATGTAAGTGGCTCGCCAATGGCGGAGGTGTTGCACGAAAACTTGGCAGAGATTGAGTCGAGCGATATCCATAAGCGTTTGGGCTTGGAGAAGGGTCGCTATATTCTGTTGTCGGCTCACCGTGAGGAGAATATTGATACCGAGAAGAACTTTACTTCGCTCTTTACCGCGATTAACAAGATGGCGGAGAAGTACGATATGCCGATTTTGTACTCGTGCCACCCACGCAGCCGTAACCGATTGGCTTCAAGCGGTTTTGAGTTGGATAAACGAGTTATTCAGCACGAGCCACTCGGCTTTCACGATTATAACTGCTTGCAGATGAATGCCTTTGCAGTGGTGTCGGATAGTGGCACACTACCAGAGGAGAGTTCGTTCTTTACAAGCGTAGGACACTCGTTCCCGGCAGTATGTATTCGTACTTCGACCGAGCGTCCTGAGGCATTGGATAAGGGCTGCTTTATCTTGGCGGGCATTGACGAAAAATCGCTATTGCAGGCGGTAGATACGGCTGTGGAGATGGTTAAGAATGGCGACAATGGTATTCCTGTACCGAATTACACCGATGAGAATGTCTCGACGAAGGTTGTGAAGTTGATTCAGTCCTACACCGGCGTCGTAAACAAAATGGTTTGGCGAAAATAATGACCAGGCAATATGTCAAAAAGAGTTCTACTCGTAACACAGTACTTCTATCCCGAGAACTTCAAGAGTAACGATATTGCTTTCGAACTGGTTAAACGCGGCTATGAGGTAGATGCATTGGTAAGCATTCCCAATTATCCAGAAGGAAAATTCTTTTCAGGTTATGGATGCTTTAAAAAACGTCATGAGATTATAAATGGCGTTAATGTGTATCGAGCGTTTCAAATACCGAGAGGAAAGGGCGGTTTGCGCTTAATACTTACCTATATTAGCTATGTCATCACCTCAGTCTGTTGGGTGTTGTTCTATTTTGCGTGGAAGAAGAAATATGATGCAATAATAGTTCATCAGACCTCTCCAATTTTTCAAGCGATCCCCGCTATCATATTGAAAAAGTTGCGCCAAACACCTGTGTATACCTGGGTGTTGGATATATGGCCTGACGCGATGAAATCGGGTGGCGGAATTAAGAATAAACGATTGTTGTCTATTGTTGACAAAATTGTAATTTGGGTATATAAAAATTCGGATAAGATACTTATAAGCAGTAAGCGATTTGCGGACTTGATATTGCCAAAAGGTGATTTTTCCGATAAGTTAATCTACTTTCCAAATTGGAGTGATGATGTAATGCAATCCCAAATAGAAGATGTGTTGATTCCCGCTCTTCCCGATGGATTTAGAATAATGATAGCCGGCAATCTTGGTACAGCACAAAGTCTTGATTGTGTGGCACAGGCAATGCTTTTGCTTAAAGATGAGGCTGAAGTGAAATGGGTGTTTGTCGGTGATGGCAGTCGCAAAGAGTGGTTGGAGTCGTTTATAAATGAGAATAATTTGCAGGATAGTGCAGTTTGTGTCGGCCGATACCCTGCATCATATATGCCTTATTTTTATAAGCAAGCGAGTGCAATGTTAGTAACACTGCGAGCAGGTTTTCCTCATTTGGAGGCAGTCGTGCCTGCTCGCTTACAGTCTTATATGTCTGCAGGTCGCCCAGTTTTAGCGATGATAGGTTGCGGTGGTGCGGATATAATTGCAGAGGCTGATTGTGGATATTCCGCTCCTGCCGAGAATGCAGCAGCTTTTGCGGAGCTGGTGCGTAGTGTTGTATTATTTGATAAAGAGGCCTTTGAAAAAAAGGGGCGCAATGGGCGAGAATATTTTCTTAAACACTTTACGAAGGAGCATTGCATCAACAATTTGTGTGAAATAATGGGAATATAATATGTCAGAGAAAAAGTTAAGTACAACTTACAAGTTATTACGAAAACTAGGATTTAACTACTCTGAAGAGGAGTATGGACAGGTTAGTTTGTGGCGCGTTATCAAGCAGTTCTTTGGTAATATTCGTCGTAAGAACTTACAAAATATGATGGATTGGGCAATTCTTGAACCGTTCAATCCACGAAAATTGCGACCTATATTATTGCGTAAGATGGGTTGTACGGTAGGTAAGAATGTGTTTGTTGGCGATAATGTAAAGATAGATTTAAGCCACGCAGATATGATAACAATAGACGATTATGCACATATTACAAGTGGCACGCGTTTGCTGTGTCATCAGCGCAATTTAGCGGGATACTCCGTTGGAGATAATGCGTCAAAATTAGGGTACCGTATTGAAAAAATACATATAGGAAGAGGAGCTATGATAGGTATGGAATCCTTCGTAATGCCAGGTGTTACAATAGGCGAAGGTGCTATTATCGGTGCAGGCTCGTTGGTCACAAAAGACGTTCCGGCATGGACTATTGCTACGGGCCGCCCGGCAAAGGTTGTAAAAGAGATACCGCATCGTAAAGAGGAGTAAATTATGCGTATTCTAACATTTGATATAGAGGATTGGTATTGCCACGATTGCGAGTCGGGCGATAAGGATTGGGCGAGCAAGGAGGTGCGTATCTACGAGGGTGTGGATAAAATTCTTGACTCCCTTGCCAAGCGCGACCAGAAGGCAACATTCTTTGTCTTGGGTTGGTTGGCAGAGAATCACCCGCAGGCTATACGCAAGATTGCCGATGCGGGACATCAAATAGGTTGCCACACCTATCAGCACGAGTTGCTTACAAATTTTGACAAAAAGCAACTTTACGATGATCTCTATAAGGCAAAAAATGAGATAGAGCAGGTTGTCGGCAAAGAGGTCGACGCCTTCCGTGCGCCAGCGTTCTCAATTACGGAGCATAATGTATATGCCTTTGATGTCTTGGCGGAGTTGGGTTTCAAGTATGATTGCTCACTCTTTCCAGCCGAGCGAGAGTATGGCGGTATGCCGAGTTATGGAATAGGCGAGCCTCGTCTTATTAACCACGATGGCTATCTTTTCAAGGAGTTCCCAATTAACCCCGCCGATATATTGGGTAAGAAGATAGTATTTTCGGGTGGTGGTTATTTCCGCCTCTTCCCGTATGCGATGATTAAGCATTTAACCAAGAAGCAGAACTATACGATGACCTACTTTCACCCAAGCGACTTTGATCCGGGACAGCCTGATATGAAGCACCTGCCATTGTTGCGTCGTTGGAAGAATAGAGTGGGTTTGAAAGGGGCGTTTGCTAAATACGAAAAGTATCTCTCTGATTTTGATTTTGTCAATCTTGAACAGGCGGATAAGATGATAGATTGGGATATGGTTGGAGAGGTTAAGTTGTAAATATAAATAATAGTGCAAAACGATCAAAATATAACCGCCCTCTACCACCTTCTTCGTGTTGCTATCGGTACGGAGGAGGCGAGTGTAGGTACTGTGAACACCGAAGGGCTTTCGTGGCAGGAGGTATATAATCTTGCGCGGAAGCAGGGCGTATTGGCGCTTGCCTTTGATGGTGTGATGCAGGCGTTGGAGAGCGATAAGGAGTTTGCAAAAACGCTCCCTTTGCCACTTAAACTGCAATGGATAAATGCCTCTCTGACTATAGAGCAACGCTATGAAAAGCAGCGTGAGGTGTGTGCCGAACTCGTTGATAGGTGGGCAGAGCAGGGTATAAAGAGCGTTTGCCTGAAAGGTATGGCTTTCAGCACCTACTACCCCGTGCCAAATCATCGCGAGTGTGGCGACTTTGATTGCTACCTCTACGACGATTACGCGAAAGGTAACGATATAGCGCGTGCGCTTGGTGCAAGGGTATCCGACGACTTCTACAAGCACTCCGAGATAATCTATCGCAAGGTGATGATTGAAAATCACCAATATATCGTGGCAACGCGTTTGAGTAAGAAGACAAAAGCCCTTAACGCATTGCTTGATACGATGTTACGCGATGAGACCTCGCTTGCGCCACTCTTTGACACAAAGATATTGAAGCCTTCGCTGCTATTCAATGCCCTATTTATGACGTATCACTCTCATAACCACTTCCTTACGGAGGGTATTCGTTTGCGCCATATTCTTGATTGGGCGTTATTCTTAAAGGAGGAGCAACACAATCTTGATTGGGAGCAGTTCTATGCTATCTGTCAAGAACAGGGCTTACGGGCGTTTGTTGATGTGCAGACCGCCATTGCCATAGAGGTTTTTGGTGTGCAGATTGAAAATAGCGCGATTGTAACCACAAGTCCATACACCGAGCGCGTGCTAAAATCGGTGATGGAGGACGACGATGCCATCTTCTCGCAGAGTATCAGCAAGTGGCGTACCCGTATGTTGATTGTGCGAAATCTCTTTGCTTCGCGTTGGAAGTATAAAGCATTTTCGGATAGGGGAGTTCTTGCAACCATATTCTCGTTGGTTACAGGCTACCTATTCCATACGGAGGAGTAGGGTAGAGCAGGATATAAGAAGTAGATACGGACACCAATCGGTGTCCGTATCTACTTTCTATAGTACCCTATTGGGGTTATGACTGATGAAGTGTTCCCACGACTCGCTACCGCGTTTGCGTGCCTTTTTGTCGCCTCCCAAGCCTTTAACTTTTGCGGTGCCAAGAGCCTGATTTATCGGCGAACTTATTGAGTAGTAGTGGCATAATGCCACCGCCATTCCGTCGGTTGCATCGGCTTTGCGAGGGGCTTGTTCAATATGCAGGGTACGCATCACAACGCCTGCAATCTGCTCCTTTGATGCCGAGCCAAGACCTACCACTGACTGCTTAATTCGCGAGGGCGCATACTCAAAGACCTCGCATCCACAACTCAATGCCGCAGCCATCGCCACCCCCTGCGCTCGTCCAAGTTTGAGCATACTCTGCACATTCTGTCCGAAGAATGGGGACTCCAACGCCACTTCGCGTGGCTCGTATTCTACGACGAGTTGCTTGACGCGGTCAAAGATATATCGCAGTTTGGCATACGGGTCGCTGATTTTGTGGAGGTCAATCTCTCCAAGCACTACTGCACGAAGTGTTCGCCCCTCCACCTCCAACACACCATATCCCGTGTAGTTGGTGCCGGGGTCAATGCCCAAGATACGATACACCTCGCCAACCTTCTCCATCGCGACGCTCCTGCCTATTTGAGTAACTCCTCCAACTTCTTGATTACATCTTCTCCGCGAAGATTTTTGGCGATGATAACGCCATTTGAGCAGTCAATAAGGAAGTTTGTAGGGATTGAACTTACCGCATAATCATCGGCCGCCTGATTGTTGAATGAGGTTACAGTGCTGACATTCACCCAATTTAGTTTGTACTCCTTGATTGCCGCCTCCCACGCGTCGGCATTGCGGTCAAACGATACGCCATATATCTCAAAGCCCTTCTTGTGGTACTTTGCATACGCCTCGGTGAGGTGTGGTAACTCGCGCTTGCAAGGTCCGCACCACGATGCCCAGAAGTCGAGCAGAACGTAGCGGTTGCTCGTGTTCTCCACAACAGATTTAAGCGACACCTCCACGCCCTCCGGTGTTGGCTGTACGATGTTAATGTAGTGTGGTACAAAGTCGCTACCCTCTGCCTGTGGCTCGGTTTTGCGACGTTGCTCCATCTCTGCCTTCATTGACTTTGTAACATTCAACTCTTGAAGTTCCTGCGGCAACTTCGCTATCTCGTTAAGTATCGTGTGCGAGGTCTCCGAGTAGGAGCGTTGCTTCAACATAAAGATACCGAAGATGTTTCCTCCATTCTCCTCCTGATAGCGTGCAGACATCGCCTCGTACTCCTTGTCAAGAGCCTCAACAGCCTCCTCATCACCACTCTGGATGGCCTTGCCGAACTTCTCTTTGAACTCCTGACGCTCCTGCATAAATGCGTTGAAGGCGTCGTTGGCAGGCGTGCCACTTCCTTTGACGTTGTACTCGGCAGCATCGCCCAAGATGGCGATTTTGCCCTCCTCAATAAAGAAGGTGGTTATATGCGAGCCGTCTTCACCTACGAGAGAGGCGAGTGTAGGCTCTGCCTTGACGTTATCAAAGCGGAATACACCCTGACTTACGGTGGTTGAATCGATTACAACCTTTTTGTTCCAATTATCGGTAATGTAGATCATACCCTCTCCTCGGAAATTGCCGAGTCGTCCGTCAATCTCACACCTTTTAGAGTCGCAACCAACCAATGCAAGGGTTGCAACAAGCGATATTAAAAATAGTCGTTTCATATCTAACCTTAAAATAAAATTACTCCTCCTCTTTCAGTTTGCGCTCCAATGCATCTACGCGACTACGCAGGTCGGGCAGATTCTTGAACACGGCAAATGAACGGTGGTACTGCATACCCGGAAGTGCCGGATATCCAAAGCGAATCTCTCCGTCGGCAACGTCCTTGTCAATACCACTCTTTGAGCCGATCTTTACGCAGTTGCCGATGGTTACGTGGTCGGCGATGCCGACCTGTCCTGCGAGGAAGCAGTTGTGTCCAACCTTTGATGTGCCGGCGATACCTGTTTGAGCCGACGATACGGTGTTTGCACCCACCTCTACGTTATGTCCGATTTGGATAAGGTTGTCAAGTTTAACGCCGTGGCGGATAATTGTAGAGTCGGTCTTGGCGCGGTCTATACAGGTGTTTGCTCCAATCTCAACATCATCTTCAATTATGACATTGCCGAGTTGCGGAATCTTGTCAAAGCCTCCGTCGGCATTCGGTGCAAAGCCAAATCCGTCAGCACCGATTACAACTCCTGCGTGCAAGATACAACGAGCACCGATTTTACACCCCTCATATATCTTTACTCCGGCATAGAGCGTGGTGTCGGTACCGATTGTAACCTTGTCGCCCACGTAACATTGTGGGTAGATCTTCGCTCCGTCGGCAATGACGGCACCCGCCTCTACAACTGCAAAGTCGCAGATGTAGCAATCTTTACCGATGACGGCACTCTCCGATATGGAGGCAAGACGACTAATGCCAACCTTCTTTGGCTTCATCGCATTGTACATATTCAGAAGGTTGAGTACGCTGGCATTGACATCATCAACCTTGATGAGCGTTACTTTGACCTCTTGCTTTGGTGTGAAGTCGCGAGGTACGATTACCACCGAGCATAGGGTAGAGTAGAGGTACTGTTCATACTTCGGGTTAGATAGGTAGGAGAGACCTCCAATCTTGCCACCTTCAATCGACGATACGGTATATACCGAGGCGTTCTTGTCGCCAACAACCTCGCCGGAGAGCAGTCCGGCAATCATCTCTGCTGTAAATTCCATATTCTGTTATCTCTATTTTATGTATCTCTTCAAATCAACACCTTCGGGGAGAAAACCCTCCAACGAGTGTCCGAAGGAGTACAACTCACGTACTACACTTGATGAAATATGGGCATACTCATCTGGCGTAACCAATAGTACGGTAGTTAAGTCCGGGAAGAGGCGACGGTTTGTAGCCTCTATGGAGCGTTCAAAGTTGAAATCGGTGGTGTTGCGTATGCCACGCACCAAGATTGTAGCACCTACTTGATGCGCAAACTCGCCCGTCAGCACCCCAAACGACTCAACCCTTACGCGTGGCTCGTTGGCGTAGATATCCGATATAAGTCGGCAACGCTCTGCAACGCTCAAAAGGTGAGACTTGGCAACATTTTCGCCTACGGCAATAACAACCTCATCAAAGAGTTGTAACGCCGACTTGACCAACGAAGCGTGCCCGAGTGTAAATGGGTCAAACGAGCCCGGAAAAAGTGCAACCCTTTTCATCTCTGCAACTATTTACTTTTGATATATTCGTCTATCGCCTTTGCGGCTTTACGTCCTGCACCCATCGCAAGGATTACGGTTGCAGCACCCGTTACCGTGTCGCCACCTGCAAATACGCCCTCTCGCGATGTTGCTCCCCACTCGTCGGCTACGATGCAGCCACGACGATTTGTTTCCAGCGCAGCCGTTGTTGAGGCAATCAGCGGGTTAGGCGATGTTCCGAGAGCCATAATCACTACGTCGCACTCAATCTCAAAGTCCGAACCTGCAACCTCCACAGGAGAACGGCGACCACTCTCATCTGGCTCGCCCAACTCCATTGCGATACAATTTATGGCGCGTACCCACCCCTTCTCATCGCCAAGAATGGCGGTAGGGTTTGTGAGCATCTTAAACTCAATGCCCTCCTCCTTTGCGTGATGTACCTCCTCAACGCGGGCAGGCAACTCCTTCTCGCTACGACGATATACGATTGTAGCCTCTGCACCCAATCGCTTGGCTGTACGGACAGCGTCCATCGCGACGTTACCACCACCTACAACTACGACCTTGCGACCAACATATATCGGTGTGTCATACTCCTCGTCGTAGGCGTGCATAAGGTTTGCACGTGTCAAGAACTCATTTGCCGACAGAACGCCGTTAAGGTTTTCGCCCTCAATGCCCATAAAGCGAGGCAGACCTGCTCCCGAGCCGATAAATACGGCATCAAAACCCTCCTCGTCAAGCAGAGAGTCAATGGTTATCGTGCGACCAACCACAACGTCGGTCTCAATCTTTACGCCGAGTGCGATTACGCTCTCAATCTCCTGCTTTACGACACGCTCCTTTGGCAGACGGAACTCCGGAATACCATATACCAGCACTCCTCCCGCCTCGTGCAGAGCCTCAAAGATAGTAACCTCGTAGCCCATCTTTGCAAGGTCGCTTGCACAAGCCAAGCCCGAAGGGCCACTGCCCACGATGGCAACCTTATGCCCATTCTTTGTGATTTGTGGCGCAGGGCGACCATTCTCCAACTGCCAATCGCCCACGAAACGCTCCAACTTACCGATTGCAACAGGCTCTCCCTTGATGCCGAGTATGCACGAGCCCTCACACTGCGACTCTTGTGGGCATACACGTCCACAGATGCTTGGCAGCGAGGAGTCTTCGCCGATTACTGCGGCAGCACCGGACTTATCGCCGGCGAGCAATCGCTCAATAAATTTCGGTATCTGAATACCCACAGGACACGCGGGTACACAGCGAGGGTTCTTACAGTTTAAGCAACGCGAAGCCTCCAAGAGGGCCTCCTCCTCGTTATATCCGTAGCACACCTCCTCAAAGTTGGTGGCACGTAGTTTTGCATCTTGTTCGCGTACTGCAACGCGAGGTATCTTGTTTGCCATTTACTCTTTTGCTTTTAGCCATTGGCTATTAGCCATTGGCTTTTTCTTTTTTAATCTCTACACCCCTTCTCCTGCTGGGTATTGTTTTCAATACCTATGGACTAGAAGGAGAGGTGCCTTTCTTGCGTTTTATAGCTAACGGCTAACGGCCAATAGCTAATAGCCTTTATCTATCAAGTCCAATGTTACACTTGTGTCCCGCCTCGCGCTCCTTATGAATGGCGAGTGCGCGTTGCTCTTGTGTGCGGTACATACCCTGTCGGCGCATAGCCTCGTCAAAATCGACATCGTAGGCGTTGAACTCCGGACCATCTACACAGGTAAACTTCGTCTTGCCTGCGATTGTTACGCGGCACGCTCCACACATACCCGTACCGTCCACCATCAGGGCGTTGAGCGATACGATGCACGGCAGGTTGAACTTCTTGGCGGTGAGTGTTACGAACTTCATCATAATCATCGGACCTATCGCCACGCATACGTCGTACTGCTTGCCCTCCTCGTTTATGAGTTTTTCGAGGAGTGCCGTAACCAAGCCGTGAAATCCCTCCGAGCCGTCGTCGGTAGCGATGTAGAGGTTTGTAGCCACCTTGCGCATCTCCTCGGCATAGATAAGGAGGTCCTTCGTCTTTGCTCCGACGATGACATCTACCTCCACGCCTCGCTCCGTAAGCCACTTAACCTGTGGATATACGGGCGCAGCACCTACGCCACCACCGATAAAGATATATCTGCGCTTGCGCACCTCTTCAATAGGCTCTGCCACGAAGTCCGATGGGCGACCAAGCGGACCCGCAACATCGGCGAGGTAGTCGCCGGCACCTTTTGCTACAATTTTACGTGTTGATACGCCGAGTGCCTGCGTCACGAGTGTTACAGTACCCTCTTCGCTATTATAGTCGGCAATGGTCAGCGGTGTGCGCTCTCCCTGCTTGTCGGGACGCACGATAACAAACTGACCCGGCTGTGCCGAGTGCGCGATACGCGGAGCCTTTACTCGCGTAAGGTAGATATTCTCGGCAAGTTCTCTCTTTTCAATAATCTCAAACATAACTCACACTACCTCTCAACGATTGCCGATATTCGCACCTTGCAGAGTGGTTGTCGTGGCGCGTTGCTTATAATGAGCAACCTATCCACCACAGCCCCGAATGGCAACGATGAGGGCTCTATCTTTACAGTTAAAAATCTCTTCTCTCCCTTGTGTATGGTTGTCGCGCCCTCAATTTTCGCTTGGAAAAGCCCTCTTTCGGACTCTATCGCACGAATTATCAGCGGCGACTCACCATTATTCTCAATAAATAGCCCTTGCGACTGCGTCGGGGCGGTACTATTTATCGTGCCAAATTTAATAAAATTCTTTGATATGGCAATGCTCGGCTCGACATTATCTGCATACTCATCGCGCGAATCTATCGCCACGCCACTCACCATTAGAGGGTACTTTGCCTGCTCTCCGTCAATCAGGAGGTAGGCTTTATCGCTCAAAGTGCCATACTTGGTGGAGTTTTCAGCAAGATGATAGCCGAAATTTATTGTCGCCTCCTCCGACGGGGCGAGCGATGCGGGCAACGAGAACCGTAGCGATGGGTTGCTACACTCCACCGCTAACGAGAGCCTCTGCTTCGAGGTGTTCACCACCTCAAAGGTGCTTTGTGCCGCCTTGCCGTGCTCCACGAAGGCGAAGTTGTGGGCGTTTGTTGCAATGCGAAGCCCCTTGCCCAACTCTATCGGATAACGCTCCTCAATGCTCCTCTTGCGAGGCGTAACATACCCCTTGACAAGGAGTTGCTGCGGCGCAACACCCTCGGAGGTGATCACTACAACCTTGCGCGAGAAGGTGCCGGGGTAGTTCATCGGCGAGAATATGACCTTTATGGCGATGGTGCTGTCGGGCAGTATCGGCTTGCGCGAAAATTCGGTCTTGGTGCAACCGCACGATACGGAGGTCGTAACCACAACTATCGGTTGCGTGGAGGTGTTACGCGCGAGGAAGGTATGCTCCACCGCCCCGCCCTCCTCGGCTATTGTACCGAAGTTGTGCGAAGGCTCTGCGAAGTGTAGTTGAGCTGTTGCCCTCCCGATAAAGAGCAATGCGACGAGCAAAAATATGAGGTTTAAGTGCGATTTCATAGGTACAAAGATAATTTTTTCAAATTTTTTCTGCAAAAGTTTTGGAAGAATAAATTTTTGCCGTATATTTGCACTCGCAAAACCGATAAAGGAGTTGCACGAGTTCTTGGAAACACGCCTGAATAGCTCAGTTGGTTAGAGCACATGACTGTTAATCATGGGGTCCTAGGTTCAAGTCCTTGTTCAGGCGCAATTGCGCGAGGGTTGCAAAAAGATTTTTCTGCGGGCGACCTATCCGAGAGGGTAGAGGTTGGCGAGTAAATGAAGTTAGTGTGGATAGCGACTTTGTTGAAGATGAAGAATCGGCAGTCCCAAGCCATTTTTAGTTAGGGAGCTTAGCTCAGCTGGTTTAGAGCATCTGCCTTACAAGCAGAGGGTCGGGGGTTCGAATCCCTCAGCTCCCACAAAGAGCAGTAGAGATACTGCTCTATTTTTTTGTTAATACGCCTGCAATGTTTGCAGGTGTTTTTGTTTGGGGGCATTTCTTGTAAATATATTTACAAAGAGTTGCCCCCAAACAAAAAACAACACAAGTGTTGTCGTATTAACAAAAAGTAGGAGCAGAGGATTACGAACTTAAAGCGGGGGTTACCTCCTCGTCTGTTCACGCACCGCACAAGTGCGACTGCGCTGACTCGTCGATGACGGCTTCGCCGTTCGAATCCCTCACTGCTCTTTGTAAGGGCCCCCACGGCGAGTGGAAGGGAAAGGCGTTAAGCGGAGCAGACTGCAAGGTCTGCGCAGTAGCCAATCCCTCTTTTATATGCTTACCACTCAATTTTGAGTGGTCTTTTTTTTGTGGTCGCTGAGGGATTCGTTCAGCTTGTTGCGCCTCGGCAGACTTGTCTGCGATGTGTAAGCATAGGCGTATTGCTTCGCAATTATAAGCCTTGTGCAGATAGCCAAAAGCAAATAAATTTTCTTTCTGTCTATCCGCCCAACGCTTGCAACTTCGTTGCCCACCTCCGCTTCCCCATCTTCGGTCTGCTCTCGGCTTCTGCCGCCGGTCGAATCCTGTCGCAAAAATAAAAGGTTGTGAATAAACCTCTAATCTCCCTTAATAACCTTTAATAGCCCTTAATAGCCTTTAATAACCTTTAT
>JAFXHB010000028.1 GCA_017536605.1 Alistipes sp. | reverse complement strand
TGTATTGTTAGAGTCCTGACTACTTCATTTTCCATTAAAGGAAATTGACAGATAAATACTACATTTTCTCTCTTAATATAACCAGTAAATCAAAGAACCATTTTCAAACCTCTCTCGCCATATTTCGGACGCGAAAGTGGTGCAAAGGTAAAGCAAATTTTCCTAACCACCAAATTTTGAAAGAACTTTTTTACATTTTTTTTGAAAAAACTTTGTTTTCGCCATTTTCACCCTTTTTCAAGGTCGTTTTTCAGAGCGTTACATTCGTTTTATCCTCAAATGCGGTTGCAAAGGTAGCGACTTTTTTTTAATCTGCAAATGTTTTGCAAGATTTTTTTTAATTTTTTTTAATAATACTGCTATACCTATATTTATATATAAAGAAACTACCCCGCTTTTTGGCATTTAGAACTCCCGCCAATCACGATATTGCCCTCTTTCAGCCCTACCCGAAACACCTTATCAACGGGTATTTCAAGAGATATAATTGCGTGCGCGATGGGTTCTTCAATACGCTCCACAACAACCCGTCGCAAGGAACGGGCTCCATACACCCTGCTAAAACCGAGTCGCACAACCTCACGAAGAACGGCACGCGACACGGTGAGTCTATACCCGAGTGCTTTCAAGCGTTTGCGCAATAGTGTTATCTCCTTTCTAACGATCTGCTCCGCCTCTCTCTCGGAGAGGTTTGAGAAGAGCAATATCTCATCTACACGATTCAAAAACTCCGGAGCAAAACTCTTTTCGGCGGCACGACGATACTCCGCAACTCTATTCTGCTCCTCAAAGGTGGCATAACCGAGTCTATTGCGCATACCGACTTCGCGCGAGCCTACATTTGACGTCATCACGACAATCGTATTCCTAAAATCCACCGTGCGACCACCTCCGTCAGTAAGTCTTCCGTCGTCAAAAAGTTGTAGCAAAGTGTTAAAAATCGTTGGGTGCGCCTTCTCTATCTCGTCAAGAAGTAGTACCGAGTAGGGCTTACGTCTTATCGCCTCGGTAAGTTGTCCGCCCTCGCCATAACCAATATATCCGGGTGGCGAGCCAATAAGGCGGGCAACATTGTGAGCTTCGCTATACTCCGACATATCAATCCTAACAAGGTTATCTGCCGACCCAAATAGGTAGGTTGCCAACTCCTTTGCCAGCATCGTCTTACCGACACCCGTCGCTCCGATAAAGAGAAACACCCCCATAGGTCGCCGCGTATCGCGTAGCCCCACGTGAGCGCGACATACACTTCGCGACAATCTCTCCACGACCTCATCTTGACCAACTACGCGCGATTGCAAGTAGCGTTGTAGCCCCTGTAAGCGTTTTGCCATATTTGCAGATAGTTGCTCGGCCGGAACACCCGTCGCCATCGCAACACATCGCGCCACCTCTCCTGCGCCGACCTCACAATACGCTCCCTCTCGCATCAGGTGGGCAACCGCACCTGCCTCGTCAAGAAGATCTATCGCCTTATCGGGAAAGTTCCTACCCGAGATAAATCTGTCAGCCAACTCAACACAAGCCCGCAGAGCCTCTTCGGTGTAGTGTACCGAGTGGTGTTGCTCATATACAGAGGCTATATTGCGCAGAATGTCAAGTGTAGCCTCGGGCGAAGTCTCCTCCACAACAACACGCTGAAAGCGTCTTTCAAGTGCTGCATCTCGCTCAATGCTCTCGCGGTACTCGTCAAATGTTGTTGCGCCAATCGTTTGAATCTCACCACGAGCAAGAGCAGGTTTTAAGATATTTGCCGTGTCAAGCGACCCCTGTGTAGCACCCGCGCCAACGATAGTGTGAATCTCGTCTATAAATAGTATTGTATCCCCTCGCGAGCGCAAGTCGTCAATGACCTTATGCAGTCGCTCCTCAAACTCGCCACGATACTTCGTACCGGCAACAAGCAATGCCACATCAAGGGCAAAGATACGTTTGTCGGCAATGGTGTGTGGCACACGCCCCTCTACGATACGCCGAGCCAACCCCTCAACAATAGCACTCTTGCCTACGCCTGCCTCCCCCACCAACACGGGACTATTCTTCTTGCGGCGAGCCAAGATTTGCACCACGCGGTCAATCTCTCGCTCTCGCCCAACCACGACATCTATCCCTCCGCAACGCGCCACCTCTGTAAGGTCCACGCCAAATTGTGCAAGGCTATCTCTCTGCGGTGTTCCTCCCTGCAATATATCGGGAAGGTTGTCAGCCCGCTGCAACTCTCGCCCCATCTCATCTTCGCCCGACAAAAACCTAAGTCGCTCGGTCAGGAGTTCAATAGTAATACCATATTGAGGAAATATCTTCGCCGATAAGGTCGTATTATCACCCAAGATATCTATCATTGCGTGTATGGTCGATATACGCACCATATCCCCAAAGCGCATTGAGAGTTGAAGCGTATAGTCGCGATAGAACTCTTCCGCCGAGACATCTCCACGCTCCACCTCCGAGGCGGCTCGTGCAAACCTCAACCGCAGGTGGTACAACTTTGCCTCCTCCATCTGCTCCGCCAATAGGCGATACGCCAACGACTCCTCAACCGAGATTATCTGTAACATCAAGCCATCTTTCAACGATAGACCCCTCTGCGTATGTGCCGAAGCGAATAGGGCCTGCGCTATTGCACCTTCAAGTGCCTTTGAAATTCTCATACCAATAAATCTAATTCAGTTTCTCGGCATAAGAACGAAGATGATAATAAAATTATTATGTTAAATTGTGGGGGGGGTGTTTTGAGGCTTTTAGCCATTAGCCATTGGCCATTGGCTTTTATTGCGGGGAGAATTATAGGAGTTAGGAGTTATAGGGTTAAATATGCGAAACGATTTCTTGTCAGAAGTCGTGAGATGTGGTGCATTGCAAAAGAGGAGTCCTCGGGATAGTACAAAAGGTACAGCCCGAGGACTCCTACTTTTAGCGATGTGCCGCAGATTGCGGCTTATCACAAGAAATTTTTATTTTGTTGCTGACTCCAATCGCTTCATCATCACAAACATAAACAATGCTGAAAGCAAGCAGAGTACGATGAATACCGACCAAACAATGGTAAGGCTGATACCACCCCAAAGGAGTCCACCGACAGCAACAAGGAAGTTACCGATAGCGGTAGCAACAAACCAGCCACCCATCATCATACCCTTGTACTTTGGAGGTGCAACCTTTGATACAAACGAGATACCCATTGGCGAGAGCAACAACTCCGCGAAGGTCAAGATAAGGTATGTAACAATCAACCAATACGAAGATACGCGCTTTGCATCAGGGGTATTTGCCTTAATCTCTGCCAAGGTCTGCTGTGCCTTTGCAACCTCCTCCGAAACAACAGGCTCGGTAACAGGTGCCGGTGCGACCTCTTCGGTAGTAGATGCCGGTGCAGATACCTCCGCAGCAGCCTCTTCGGTTACAACAGGTGCAGCGGTCTGAATAATGGTCTTGGCATCAAACACAGTGTTGAACAAATCCAGAATCGCCTGCTTCTCTGCAACCTTCTTCGACTTGCCCTTCTTCTGTGCCTCGGCGATAGCGTCTGTGTACTTCTTCACGAAGGCAGCCTTATCCTCGCCAATCTTCTTATACTTGATAGTATCCTGCTTAATTGTGTTATCAGACAACTGTGCAGCGAACATCTCGCCCTTCTCAACTGCGATGATACGCTCCTGTACGGCAGGGGTATTCAAGCCTCTTGAACCAACCGCCATAACAGCGAAGCCGACAGCAGCGACAAGCATACCATAGGCAATCTTACGAGGTGCCGAGGGCTCCTTGCCCGACTTGGCAAGAGCGCCAAAGATAGCCATCGAGAATGGAGTCAAAGCGACAACATAGAATGGGTTAAACTGCTGGAAGATTGGGGCATCAACTGCAACTGTTGCATCAGCCTCAACGCCCATAGCACGATATACAAGGAACGCCAAAACGCCCGAGCCAATCAAGCCCGAAACGAGTTTGCCGACAACACCTTTGCTCTGGAATACAGAGAATGTCGCATATACAGCCACAATAATAAGTACCAAGTTCCATACATCAAAGAGCATTGTTGTAAGACCTTGTGCCGAAGTCTCGGTGAACTCATCAGCAAAGAATGTGAGCGTAAGACCGTTCTGGTGGAATGCCATCCAGAAGAAGATAACCACTGCAAATACAAGGCACAACGCTACGATACGAGCCTTGGTCTCGGCAGGAGTAAGGGTATCCTCAACCTGTGCTGCGGCAGCCTTCTCGCTCTTCTTACCACCCTCAACGTGCTTGTACCACTTACGACAAGCGAAGTAGATAATCATCGACACGATCAACGCTGCGCAAGCCACCGCAAATGAGAAGTGGTAGGCATCGTTGCCCGAATATCCGAGTGAATTTTCAGCCCACTCCTTAATCTTTACGGCTGCGGTAGGTGCAAACAATGCGCCGATGTTGATAGCCATATAGAACAACGAGAATGCCGAGTCGCGCTTGTCGGCATATTTAGGGTCGTCGTAGAGGTTACCTACCATAACCTGCAAGTTACCCTTGAACAAGCCTGTACCGATTGCGATAAAGATCAGCGAGCCAAGCATAGCCACCATCGCCAATGTATCGCCACCGAGAGGCAACGAGAGGAGAAGGTATCCGATAAACATAATCGAGATACCGATGGTTACCATCTTGCCATAACCAAACTTGTCGGCCAATACACCTCCGAAGAGAGGCATAAAATAGACTAAACCGAGGAATGTACTGTAAATAAGACTTGCCATATCTGAGTCCAAACCGAAGTTAGCACGGAGGAAGAGTGCAAATACAGCCAACATTGTGTAGTAGCCAAAACGCTCACCCGTATTAGCGAGAGCCAAGGCATAAAGGGCTTTTGGATGTCCTTTGAACATAGTTTTACCTGTTTTGTGAGTTAATAAATAATTGTTATGTTTTTATCTTTTTTACTCCTTATCAAGGCTTTTAGCCATTAGCCATTGGCTATTAGCCTTTTTATTTTGTCGCAAAGATAACGAAATTTTTTGATTTTTCTTGCTCCCCTATTTGCGAAACTCCTACTTGTGCCATTTCAGCACCATCGCTGTACGCGCCGTATTGTAAACGCGGATAAAGTAGTGCGGATTGCCCTCTTCGTCGCAAATTGTCTCCGAGAAGTGTTCCTGTCCCTTGGTCTGGCGGTCAAAACCTCCGAAGCGAGCCTCGTCGGTTGATAACTCCACCGTATATTTTCCCGCCCAAGGTACCTCCACCAAGTAGTCCGGCACGGAGGTTTCGGGGCTCCAATTAAAGACAAAGTACAAGCCCTTATGCGAGAAGGTGATGGTTTGGTTATCCTGATTGGCGTGCCAACGATACGGATATCCGTCCGACAGCACCTTATGCTTCGTTATGAGTTTCAACATCGCCTTGTCAAACTCGGCAAGTTGTCCGTAGCGCAGGAAGCCATTATCAGCCAACGACCACTGACGACGTGCGTGGGCATAACTCCAATCGTTGCCCTCACGAGGGAAGTCTATCCACTCCGGGTGTCCGAACTCGTTACCCATAAAGTTGAGGTAGGCATCACCTCCTGCCGATATGGTCATCAGGCGAATCATCTTATGCAGAGCCATACCTCGCTCCACAACCAAGTTTTCAGAGCCTTTATTCATCGCGAAGTACATCTCCTTATCCATCAGGCGGAAGGCTATCGTCTTATCGCCCACCATCGCCTGGTCGTGCGACTCGGCGTAGGCTATGGTATGCACCTTCGGAAGGCGGTTTGTGAGCAACTCCCACATCTCGTATATATTCCACTCCTCATCGCTCTCATCTTCAAGCAGTCTGATCCAAAAGTCGGGTATCGCCATTCCGAGTCTGAAATCGAAACCGATACCTCCATCTTCGATTGTACGGCACATACCCGGCATTCCGCTGACATCTTCGGCAATAGTTACAGCCTCGGGGCGGAAGTCGTGGATAAGTCTATTCGCCAGAGCGAGATAGACCAGAGCATCGCGATTGACACCCTCGTCAAAGAACTTCTCGCGAGAGTCAAAGTCGGTATAGCCAAAGTGGTGATATATCATTGAGGTTACGCCGTCAAAGCGGTAGCCGTCAAAGTGGAACTCGTCAAGCCAATACTTGACATTCGAGAGCAAAAAGTGTTGCACCTCGCGCTTGCCGTAGTCAAAGACCTTTGAGTCCCAATATGGCTGATAGCCCGCATCGCCCGCCTTGGAGTATTGGTCAGGCGAGCCATCAAGTTCATTTATTCCCTCGTTAAAGTTTTTGACGTAGTGGGCGTGTACAATATCCATAATTACGGCAATGCCCAACTTATGCGCCTTACGCACCAGCGACTTCAACTCCTCCGGCGTGCCGAAGCGCGACGATGGTGCGAAGAAGTTTGCCACGTGGTAGCCAAACGAACCGTAGTATGGGTGTTCGGCAATAGCCATAACCTGAATGGCGTTGTAGCCCGCCTTCTTAACGCGCGGAAGGACACTCTTCTCAAACTCTTTGTAGGTGCTGACACCCTCCTTCTCGGAGGACATACCGATATGGGTTTCATAAATGAGCAGATTCTTCTTATCCACTACGAGCCTGTCATCGCCCCAATCAAAGGGTTGCGGAATCCAGAACTGCGCCGAGTAGTTTTTGGTCGTATCGTCCTGAACGAGGCGTGTGGCGTAGGCAGGGATACGGTCGTGCCAACCATTCTCTCCGTGAATATGGAGTTTATAGAGCGAGCCGTGAGTCAATCGCCCCTCGTACATCGCATCGGGGAAAAAGATGCTCCAAACGCCATTCGCATCTCTATTCAGGCGCAGTTGTGTTCGCTGCCACCCGTTAAAGTCGCCAAAGATATATACATCGTGTGCCTTTGGAAGCCACTCGCGAAACCACCAGCCCGACATATACTCATCGTACTGCCAGCCATAGTAGCGGTAACCATTCGCGTAATCAACAATAGAGCCACTGCTCTCAATTGCCGCCAAAGATTTAAGATACATCTCGTGACGATGCACCACCTCCGCCTCAACAGGTTTCAGCCAATCATCTTCGGCAACCATTGCCAATGTTGGAACGACATCTACACTCATAGAAATCTCATTTTTAGAATTCAATCTCAAATATAGCACTTTTTTCGCAGACAAACAAAAAAAAAGAGCCTGTCTAACAAGTTTTTTAGATCGGCTCTTTTTGTTTGAAGTTGTATAACAAGAGGGGTTTCAAGGCTTGCGAAGCCCGAAAAAGCGCAGTTTACTTGGCGTAAATGAGCATTTTGAGGGCAAGCGTAACGCAGAAAGCACCTTGTTAGACAGCTTCTATCTTTTAGCTGACACGGAAGAATTACTTAAAACTGATAATATCCTCAACGCCATACTCCTTGTAATGCACCTGCAACTCATCATTTCTATCCGAGAGAATCAGCAACTTATCATCAAGTTGCAACTGCGTAGTGCCTCGCGGCACGAAGTAGTCTCCATCACGGCACACCATCACCACAAGCGTATTATCAGGCAGGGCGACCTTATTGAGCGTATTGCCCGCCGAAATCATCTGTGGCGTTACGGCAATCTCGGTAAATGCCGAGCGCACCTTATCTTGGAGCGCACCCTCAAATTGGCTGCTACGCTCCTTGTAGGCAAGTCCGAGCGACGATGCCATCGTGCTGACGCTCGTACCTTGCAGCAGTAGCGAGAGAATCGTCATCACAAAGACCACGTTGAAGATCAACTCCGCATTCTCAATCTCGGCAACCCAAGGATATGTGGCAAAGATAATTGGCACGGCACCTCGCAAGCCCACCCACGAGATATAGATACGCGCCTTGGCGGTAAGTTTTCGGAATGGCAGCAACGACAGATGCACCGCCAGAGGGCGTGCCACCAATATCAGGAACATTCCCGCGATAATGCCAAGCAGAAGCACTCGCGAGGAGAGGGCCTTATCAAGGTCCACCAAAAGACCAAGCATAATGAACATCACTATCTGGAAGAGCCACGTGATACCGTCAAAGAAGGTTGTTACCGTACGCTTATTTGCGAGTTTATTGTTTCCGATTATCAATCCGGCGATATAGACTGCCAAATATCCGTTGCCCTTGATGATTGAGGTAAAGGAGAAGGCAAAGAAGACCACCGCAAGTAACAACACCGAGTAGAGCGAAGCATTGTCAATGTTTATCTTGTTGATTACCCACACCGCCAAGCGACCAAAGATATAGCCAAGAAGTGCGCCCAAACCCATCTGCACCAAGAACATAAGCAGTGCGCTTGCCACGCTGAAATCGCCTCCCTTATCTGCCCCGAGCATATCCACGAGCAGGATAACGAGAACGTATGCCATCGGGTCATTCGAGCCGGACTCCAACTCCAACATAGGGCGCAGATTCTCACGTAAGCCCTGACGATTGGTTCTCAAAATCGAGAAGACCGAAGCCGAGTCGGTTGAGGAGATTGTAGATGCCAACAAGAGTGCTATCGGGAAGGACAACTCAAATCCGATATACGGGGCTACAAGGTATATAAAACCTCCGAGCAACAGAGCCGTAGCAAAGACGCCCACCGTAGCGAGCGTGATACCCTCGGCAAGCACGGGTCGTATCTCCGAAAACTTCGTATCCATACCGCCCGAAAAGAGGATAACACAGAGCGAGACCATACCCACAAACTGTGTCAGTTCGGGAGAGTTGAACGAGAGGATATTATACCCAAAGAAGAGACCTACACCCAGAAAGAGCAAGAGTGCGGGGGCATTGAAGCGATAGGCGACCTTACCCGCCAATACTGCCACAAACAACAATATAGCACCAACCAAAAGGAAGTGCTCCGCATCTACCATATCCCGAAGTGCGAACATAAAATCTCTCCTTAAATCACTAATCTAAACTATACTACTCCTCGCCCGCCTGCAATTTCTTGGCGGTTTTTACACCCAACTCGCGTATATTCTCAACCCTTGAAAGGACATTTCCGCGCCCCGTAGAGAACTTTTTATACGCCTCCTCATACGCCACAGTAGCCTTGTCAAGGTGGGCTCCGATACTCTCCAAGTCGGTAACAAAATTGACCAACTTATCGTAGAGTCGTCCCGTATCTTCGGCTATCTTCATCGCATTTTTGGTCTGCTTATCGCGTGTCCAGAGTTGATACATCAACTTCAATACCGAGATAAGGTGTGTCGGACTAATCAGCACAACCTGACGATGATATGCACTCTCCCAAAGTGTTCTATCGGCATTCAACGCCGCGAGATATGCCCCCTCATTCGGCATAAACATCATCACAAAGTCTGCCGAGCCCTCAATGTGGCGATGGTACTCCTTCGCCGCGAGTTC
>JAFXHB010000027.1 GCA_017536605.1 Alistipes sp. | reverse complement strand
ATACTATATCGCCAATTACTCAAACTTCTTGATACGGGCAATAACCGGATAGTGGTCTGAAAGATGCACCGTAGTATCAACCTCATAGGTGGCGACATCTATTGAGGGCGATACGAAGATATTATCTATTCGCAAGAGTCTATATTCGGTATTATAGGTGTAGGCATATCCATCGCCCGCCTCCAAGAAGGCATCATTCAAATCGCCACGAATAGTGCGATAGGTGTAGGACATCGGCACATCGTTCAGGTCGCCACAAAGCACCACCCTATACTTCGTATTCTCCAAAAAATTGCGCACGACATCTGCCTGCGCTGCACGCACGACGTTCTTGTCGGCGAGGCGTGTTACGATGCTCCAAAACTTATTGTCGCGCTCCTCGTCGTGTATATATTCGTGATGCTCCAAGAACTTGGTATCTTCACTACTTATTGAGGTTGATTGCAGGTGGAGATTTACCACTCGCAAGGTATCTTTGTTGATAGCAATATCAGCCCATACGCCGTGTTGCTGATGGAGGGTGTCTATCTGTCCGCTACGGAGAATACGATAGCGTGTCAAGATGTGGCACGTACCAACACTTTTGCCTTCACGATAGGTCGTATTATACTTCGTGCAAAGCGTCTTCCAATGCTCATTAGAGATTGCCGCCTCCTGCAAGCAGAGAATATCGGCACGATACGACCTAATGGTATCTGCCTCCGCCTCCGAAAGCCCTCCGCGAACATTGTAGGATAAAATCTTGATATATCGGCTCTCGGGGTGCTTCTTGTTGTAATCGCGCCATACGTCAGCCACAAAATAGCGTGGTGCATAGAAGGCTCCGACAATAACCACAAGCAACATCACAACCAGAGGTTGCCAACGCATACGCACCACCCAATAGAGTGCCACCACAACGTCAAGCAGGTAGAGAATCGGAGCAGCAAGAGATACCGTTGAGAGGATACCGGTCTTTGCAGGGGATATATATTGGCACACCAAGACTATCACCGACGCTACAACAAGCAACGTCATCGTCAGGTAGAGAAGCGCATCGAGCAAAATCAGCCATATCGGCTTCGTGCTACGTCTCACGCGCTTGGTGCGCTTACGACTTATCCCCGATGTATAATACTCCGGCATAGTTCCTCCCCTCTACAAATTAAAATCGCTTCTTACGCCAATACAAGAGGAGCAACAAGCCCCACAACATACCTCCGATATGGGCAAAGTGGGCTACACCTGGCTGTGCACCTGTCCAACCCATCATCAACTCCAACACGGCATAGCCGATAACAAACCACTTCGCTTTGATTGGGAATGGGAACGGAATAATGTAGATTTGCTCGTTAGGGTGCATAAAGCCGAATGCCAAGAGCAAGCCCATAACCGCACCCGAAGCACCCAACAGTGTAAGGTTCTCTCCAAAGAGTGTCGCTACGCCAATCTGTATCAGCGCAGCACCGATACCGCAGACCATATAGTAGGTAAGGAAGCGCTTTGAGCCGAGTTCATACTCCAAGGTGCGACCAAACATCCACAACGCAAACATATTTGAGAAGAGGTGTCCGATACCTCCGTGCAAGAACATATAGGTTACAAACTGATAAGTATGAAATGCAGGGGCCATCGGGTTATTTGTCCACCAGAGTTGCAGATACTCCGCGCAAAAGCGATTTACCGCAGGTATTAGCGAAACCGCAAGATAGATCACACAGTTGGCTATAAGCAAGTTCTTCACCACCGGCGGGGTATAAAATCGTTGTCCAAACATCGTTATCCTAATCTATTTTTTACATCTTTTGCACTAATCTCAACCATAAACGGCTTTCCGAGAGGGGATATTGTGCGCCCACTCTCCAACACTCCATTTACGATACGAAGAGCCTCCTCCTCGCCAAACTGCGTACGACGTACCGAGTCGCTATGCGCCAATCGTCGCGCCATAACCTCCGCACGGCTCGTCGCCTCCTCGGGCGACTGCAACGACTGCACGAGGTCGTAAATCGCTCTATCAACCATCTCCGCCTTCACGTCGGCAGGGATACCTACAACATCTATGGTCGTACCCTCAACTATCTCCACATCAAAGCCGAGCGTAGCGAACTCCACAGCATTCTCCTCAAAGAGGTCAAACTCCTCGTGCGAGAGGGTCAAACGCTCCGGAAAGAGCAGTCGCTGCGACGGTGCAGATGCTCCCATCAGTTGCGTGAGAAATTGAGCATACATCTCGCCCTCACGAACTCGTGCCAAATCAACTATCACCACCCTGTCGGCAAGCGTTGCAACGGCGTAGTGTCCCCCCATCAGCGACACCTGTTGTGCCTGTGGGGCAACCTCCATCTGCAAAGATTGCTCTACGCCCTCGCCCGACTCCACAAAGTCAAAGTCCGAGTCCGAGAGTTTCGTATAGTCCGAGATTCCGCCACCGCCAATAAAGTCGTAGGTCTCCTCTGTTGAGGTTGTCCCCTTCTCCTCGTCCGTAGCATACGCCGTAAATGGATTGTAGTTATCGCGGGTTGTGGCACGTGGCTCGGCATATCTTATGCCCGTAGTTGCCACCGGTATATCGACCATATCCTCAACGGCAAAATCCATCATCGGCACTGCCCCCGTCTTGGCAAGCGTCTCGCGCACGGCGGCATTCAATATCTGCCAAATCGCCTCGGCATCGGCAAACTT
>JAFXHB010000026.1 GCA_017536605.1 Alistipes sp. | reverse complement strand
ATATTTCGGCTCTCGTGAGGAGCGCGAGGCTATTGGTTCGTGGGCAGAGATGAGCGATATACACCTTGCCGGTGAAGCGGAGGCGGAGCGACTTTCGCACGGTTACGACGAGAGAAAACCTCTCTCCGAGTTGGATATTGAGGATATGCGTCAGGCTGCGGAGTTTAGGGGCGGAAAGTGCCTCTCCGAAACGATGACGAAGGGCGACTTGGCAACAAAGTTGGAGTGGGAGTGCGCCTTCGGACACCGCTTTGAGGCATCACCTGCGTTGATTTTGCTCGGAGGTCATTGGTGCGAGGAGTGTATGCCTGCACCTTGGCGATTTGATGAGCAGGCGAAGCGCAACCCATTCCTTGCGCAGGTGTGGGACAAGATGCACCCGTCAAAAGATGGTGCGAATGAGGAGTATGGCACAGCCACTCCCGAAGACTACAAATAGGCGGTCTTCCCGACCTATATTTCACAAAAACGCAATATAATTGCGTAGCAATCGTTCTATTTTCGTGAAATTTATTAACTTTGCAGGTTGTATGCGTAGATTTTACGAAATATCGGTTGCTGCGGTGCTGTTGTTTTTCGCTGTGGCGTGCGACTCTTGGAGTGGTTATAGGGCTGACGACGAGGTGATTGCGCGTGTCGGAACGGACTACCTCTATCGCTCGGTGTTGGTTGCTTCAATGCCGAGAGGTCTTGCCGCTGCCGACAGTGTGAACTACTCGCAGGCGTTTGTAGAGAGGTGGATTATAGACCAACTCAAACAGCAGGAGGCGGAGAATCTCTTTTCGCAGTCGGAGGCTGATATTGACCGAATGGTAGAGCAGTATCGTCGCTCTCTGCTTGTTCGCCGATTGGACCAGCATATCCTTGCATCAGAGCCTTCGGCAACAATATCTCAAAAAGACATTGTGGCATACTACAACGCTCACAAAGGCGACTTCCGCTTGGCTGTACCTATGGTCAAGGGTGAGATTGTTGCCTTCCCCGACAGTTACCGCCGTCAGGAGTCGCTCCTCAAACTCTTCGGCTCGTCAAAGAGTGAGCAGCACGAGGACTTTGAGCAGATATGCCTGAAAAATAACTTTCAGTACCACAACTTCGCGGAGTGGGTGTCGGTATCCGACTTTTTGAGTTACCTGCCACTTACGCGCAATGCACAGCACGGTAAAATTGTTACCTCACGCAAGTTGCAACAGATACACCACGACAAGGTGTACTACTACTTCCGCGTTACGGCTCTGCTTGAAAAGGGCGATGCTATGCCGTTGGCGATGGTGGAGGAGAATATCCGCCAGATTTTGATAAATCGCCATCGTGCCAATGTGGTGCGTCAGCACGAGGAGATGCTGCTCAAAAATGCGCTCTCGTCGGGACACGCGAAGAAGAATTGATAATTAAAGTTGTTTTTAATCTTATATAAAAAAGCCAATGGCTAAAAGCCCAAAAGACAAAAAAGCCAACGGCTAATAGCAAAAGAAAAAAACAAAATAACGATATGAAAAAGTCTCTTTTAATACTGCTTGGTTTAAGTTTGACGACTGCCGTGTTGGTAGCGCAGAAGCGTTTTGTGATGCTCGATAAGGTGGTTGCCGTCGTTGGTAGTTCATCTATCAGTTACTCGGACGTGAAACAGTTGGCTGGACGTATGGTTGAGCAGCGTCGCGCCGAGGGTTATACCTCCGACAGGGACCCTATGAGTGAGGCGTTGGAGAACTTGATGTTGCAGAAATTGCTCTTTAATCAGGCTCTTCTTGACTCGGTTGAGATAAATCAGTCCGACGTGTTGCAGCGCGTTGAGCAGCAGGTGCAGGCGATGATAGCGCAGGAGGGTTCGATTACCGCGCTTGAACAGAAGTCGCATATGGCGATATTCCATATCCGCGACCTCCTTCGTCGTCAGATTGAGGAGCAGGTCTATGCGCAGACTATGCAGCAGACCATTACAAGCAAGACCAAGATTGTACCGGGCGAGGTGGAACGCTACTACACAAATATAGATAAGGATAGCCTCCCTATCATTGCGGAGCAGTACCAATACGCCCATATCACGATGTTTCCGAAGAATATGGAGGCGGCGAAGTTGCGCACCAAGGAGCGAATGTTGGAGATGCGCGAGAGAATCGTTACGGGCAAGACGCGCTTTACGACTTTGGCTCGTATGTACTCTATTGACGGCTCGGCAATTCAGGGAGGTGAGTTGGAGCCTGCTCCGTTGGCGGGCTTTGTGAAGCCTTTTGCCGATGCGCTTGCCGAGTTGAAGCCGGGACAGGTGTCGGAGGTTGTTGAGTCGGAGTTTGGTTTTCACCTGATACAGTTGATTGACAAGAAGGGACAACTCTACCACTGTCGCCATATCTTGCTTCGTCCAACCTATACGACGGAGGATATTATGTCGCCTATGCGCGAGTTGGATAGCCTTGTATCACTCATCAAGCGCGACTCATTGACCTTTGAGGCGGCTGCGCAGAAGCACTCCGACGATAAATACTCGAAGATGAATGGCGGTATCGTAACCAACCACGACCTGTTGGAGCGTTACTCGGCATTTGACGCCAACCTCACCGCTACCAAATTCTTGAAGGAGGACTTTGGTGCGATGGGTGGAAAGAGTATTGACGACTATAACGCCATCGTGCGCTTGAAGGAGGGCGAGTTGTCGAGACCTTATCGCTCGGCAGACCTTATGGGCAACGAGTTGGTAAAGGTCGTTAAGTTGTTGAAGATTATCCCTGCACACCCTGCATCACTCGAAGAGGACTATATCCGCTTGGAGGAGATGGCACTCGCGGCGAAGCGTTCCAAGGAGTTTGACGCTTGGGTTGATAAGAAGATTGCCACGATGTATATCTACATTGAGCCGGAGTTCCGTAACGCGGAGTTTGAGAATAAGAATTGGGTGAAGAGTGCCAAGAAATAATGCGTAGGAGGATTGTTGCCATAGTCGTATCTCTCGCCGCGATTGCGAGTATAGTCCTTGCGGGTAGCAATGGGCTACCTGTACTCTCTATGGCTGTATCGCAACCTGACGAGTCGGCACAGCGACCATCACTCTCCTCATCGGCGAAGCGCGATTATGTCGATATGAAGTCCGACGAGGGCTGGCAGATGGAGCATAACGGGCGGAAGATAATGGTCGTGGTT
>JAFXHB010000025.1 GCA_017536605.1 Alistipes sp. | reverse complement strand
ACGACCAAGAAGGCTGACAAGAAAGAGGATAAGAAGAGCGAAAGCCCGGCATTGGTTAATGAACTCGCAGAGGGTGAAGAGGCTGCTCCTGCACAAATCTCTCGCGATGAGCACCCATTGTTGGCAATCTTGCATCTCCAACCGGCAGCTGGTGCAATTATCGGTACTGCTGTACAGGCTGATATGAAGACCATCGATCAGTATCTCGCTATGGACGAGGTTCGCAACTGTTTCCCAAGCGATGTTCGCTTCAAGTGGGGTATCAAGGGCGACAAGATGTTTGACAACCAATACTGCCTCTACGCAGTTAAGGTTGAGCGTGCTGACGGTAAGGCGGCTCTTGATGGCTCGGCTATCGCTGACGCTCGTGCATCGTATGCGCAGACAGGTTCAAATGCAGAGGTTTTGATGACGATGAACTCAAACGGTGTAACCGAGTGGGCGCAACTCACAGGCGACAACGTTGGTAAGAGCATCGCTATCGTTCTTGATGGTTATGTATATTCGGCTCCGGTAGTACGTGGCAAGATTGAGGGAGGAAACTCTTCAATCTCGGGCGATTTCACTATTCAAGAGGCACAGGACTTGGCAAACGTATTGAAGGCTGGTAAGGTGCCTGCACCTGCTCGCATCATTCAGGATACAGTTGTTGGTCCATCACTCGGTCAGGAGTCTATCAACGCCGGTTTGATGTCATTCGTATTGGCATTCGCGTTGGTACTTCTCTATATGGGCTTGTTCTACAAGGGAGCAGGTTGGTTGAGCGACATCGCACTCATCTTCAACGTATTCCTCTTGGTAGGTGCCTTGATGTCGTTTGGTGCAGTATTGACCTTGCCTGGTATTGCGGGTATCGTACTTACAATGGGTATGGCGGTTGATGCCAACGTGATTATCTTTGAGCGTATCAAGGAGGAGCTTCGTGGTGGTAAGGGTATCCACGCTGCTATCAAGGACGGTTTCTCGAATGCTTACTCGGCAATTATTGACGGTAACCTCACAACCATCATCACAGGTATCGTACTCTTTATCTTCGGTACAGGTCCTGTTCAGGGTTTTGCAACAACTCTCGTAATCGGTATCTTGACTTCGTTGTTCTGCTCAATCTTCGTAACTCGTTTGTTGATTGAGGGTGCTGTATCCAAGTTCGGTAAGTGCTCATTCTCTTACAAGTGGTCAGAGAACCTTCTCGGCAACGTGAAGTTCGACTTTATCGGTAAGCGTATGTGGGCATACATCGTTTCGGGTGTTATCATCGTTGCAGGTGTCCTCTCGTTGGTATTCCACGGTCTTAACTTCGGTGTTGAGTTCACAGGAGGTCGTGCATTCGTTGTTCGCTTTGACCAGAACGTTTCGGCAGAGCAGGTACGTCAGGCTTTGGACGGCTCGTTTGTGGGCGAGGAGGCAGATGTTGCTAACGTATCGTTTGAGGTTAAGAAGTACGGTGATGACAACGAGATGCGTATTGTAACCCAGTACAAGTATGATGATACTTCGGAGGTTGCTACCGAGGAGGTGGAGACTATCCTCTACAACGCCTTGAAGCCTCTTTACAGTTACGATATTACTCTTGATGGCTTCCGCAGCACACAGGACGATGAGAACGGTATCCGTTCGGCAGATAAGATTGGTCCTGCTATTGCAAAGGATATGGCAACCAATTCAAGTTTTGCAATCCTCTTCTCGCTTATCGCGATAGGTTTGTATATCGTAGTACGTTTCCGCAAGTGGCAGTGGGCTTTGGGTGCAACATTTGCCCTTATTCACGATGCCTTTATGGTTATTGCGATGTTCTCAATTTTCTACGCTATTATGCCATTCAGCCTTGAAATAAATCAGGCGTTCATCGCGGCAATCTTAACCATTATCGGTTACTCAATCAACGATACAGTGGTTATCTTCGACCGTATCCGTGAGTATCGTATGCTCTATCCAAAGCGTAGTATGAAGGAGAATATGAACAATGCTCTCTGCTCGACTTTGATGCGTACATTTAACACTTCGGGTACAACCCTCGTAACCTTGCTTGCAATCTTCATCTTAGGTGGTGAGACTATCCGCGGATTTGTATTTGCGTTGCTCGTAGGTGTTATCGTAGGTACTTACTCGTCGTTATTCATTGCTTCTCCACTCGCTTACGATATGGATAGCAAGAAGAATAAGGAGTAGTGTAATATACCTATTTATATATAAAAGCGCACCTTTCCGAGGTGCGCTTTATATTTACCTCTTCCCCTTGAAAAAATAATTTTGCATTTTGCATTCTGCGTTTTGAATTATTTCATATCTTTGTAATATGAAAAAGTTTTACGAATATCTGAAAGATAAGGCGCAGGGCATACGTGCCTATATATCGCCTATCTTCTTGGCACTGCTTGCCGTATCATTTACATTGTGGTATATCTCAAAGTTGAGCCATACCTATACTACCGACTTCAATATCAAAGTTACGATTGACAACGAGCGTATTGAGGTGCCGTGCGTGGTGGAGGGTAAGGGTACAACCCTCTTTGGCTACGGCTTCTATGCTTCGCGCCGAGTAAGTATTCCTCTCTCGGAGTTGAAATATAAGGTTGTTGAGGTACCTGCATCGGAGGTGGAGAGCGCGGAGAGCAAAACACCTGCCGACGACGCGGCCGAAACACCTTCCAAACCTCAAATGGTACGCAAGGCGCGAATCGCTCCGGAGTCGATGAAGAAGGCTTTGTCGGTGCGATTTAGCGATGTAAAGATTGTGTCAATGGGGACATTTGACGATGTTCCACTCTCCCAGAAATGATTAAGGTAGCCATTTGCGGAGGTATTGGCAGTGGTAAAAGTACCGTCTGCCGAATGTTCGCAGAGCGTGGCGTTGCGCTCTACGACTCGGACTCTCGCGCCAAGGCGTTGATGAATGAGTCGGCGGAGTTGCGCAGGGCTCTTGTTGCCGAATTTGGCGAGGAGTGCTACAAGGGCGACGAACTCAATCGCTCGTACCTTGCAAGCCGAGTTTTCGGCTCGGAGGAGCAGCTTGCAAAACTAAACTCCATTGTTCACCCAGCCGTAAAGGCAGATTTTCTGCGTTGGGCAGAGGAGCAGGAGGGCGACTTCTGCATTTTGGAGAGCGCGATACTCTTTGAGTCGGGTTTTGATGCGGTGGTGGATAAGACGGTGGCGGTGTTGGCACCTCTGCCGTTGCGAATAGAGCGAGCAATGGCGCGTGATGGCGCAAGTCGTGAGCAGATAGAGGCTCGTGTCAAGGCGCAGATGAGCGATGACGAACTGGTCGCACGAGCCGACTTTGCGATAGTGAATATCCACCTCGAAGATGTCGAGAAAGATGTTGCCGAGTTGGCGTATCGCTTCAAGATGATGAATAATGGGCAATCTCGATAATATATTGTGGCAGAGGGGTGTTATGGCGATTCTGAACGCCACGCCCGATTCGTTTTATGCCTCTTCGTGCACGCAGTCGCACAAGGCTGTGGCAGAGCGTGTTGAGAAGGTGCTGAACGAGGGTGCTGCGATATTGGATATCGGCGGTTACTCCTCACGCCCCGATGCCGAAGATGTATCGGTCGAGGAGGAGTGGCAGAGGGTTGAAATGGCACTCTCGGCTACACGAGAGGTGTCGGGTGATGTACCTATTTCAATAGATACCTTCCGTGCCGAGATTATCCGCCGAGCCACCGACCGCTTTGGCGAGGTTGTCGTAAATGATATTACGGCAGGGCAGGGCGATGCGGATATGCTCAATGTGGTGGCGGAGCGCAAGCTGCCCTATATTGCGATGCATATGCGCGGAACACCGCAGACGATGCAGCAACAGACTGAATACAAGGATGTTGTTGCCGAGGTTGCGAAGGAGTTGCAGGAGCGATTGTCGGCAATCGGCAAGGCGGGTGTGGAGCGCAGTCGTGTGGCGTTGGATCCCGGCTTTGGCTTTGCCAAGACGGTCGAGCAGAATTACGAACTCCTTGCAGGGTTGCATCGCTTGAAGGCGTTGGGGCAACCGCTATTGGTGGGCGTATCTCGCAAGTCGATGATTTACAAGCCTCTCGGCATAACCCCCGATGAGGCATTGTCGGCTACGCAGGCAGTACATTGGGAGGCGTTGCGACAGGGTGCGACACTGCTCCGAGTACACGATGTTGCCGAGGCGGTGCAGACAATAAAACTTTACGAAAAATTCAACCAAAATGATTAAGGTCTCTAATATAGATAAGTCGTTTGGCGACTTGAAGGTGCTGCGAGGTGTTTCGCTCGAAGTCAAAAAGGGCGAGATTGTCTCAATTGTCGGTGCGAGTGGCGCAGGCAAGACAACCCTTTTGCAGATTATCGGCACACTCCTCCCTGCCGATGGTGGCGAGGTGGAGATTGCAGGGGTTAAACTGTCATCGCTCAACGAGAAACGTGCGGCAGAGTTCCGCAATCGCCATATAGGCTTTGTCTTTCAGTTCCACAACCTCCTGCCCGAATTTTCGGCATTGGAGAATGTGATGATGCCGGCACTTATTGGCGGAGCAAAGCGCAAGGAGGCGAAGCAACGAGCAGCAGAGTTGTTGGAGGCAGTCGGTTTGTCGGAGCGAGCAGAGCATAAACCGGCACAACTGTCGGGCGGTGAGCAACAGCGAGTTGCCATTGCGAGGGCGTTGATGAACAAGCCTTCGGTGCTGCTTGCCGATGAGCCTACGGGCAACCTCGACACCCACAATCGAGATGAGATTCAACGACTGCTGTTCGAGGTGCGTGAGAAGTTCGGGCAGACGATAGTTATGGTTACTCACGATGAGCGATTGGCCGAAATGGCTGACCGCAAAATAGTTATGAGCGATGGAGCGATACTCTAACCTTTCGCACGAGGAGTTGCACGACCTCCTTGAAACCCTGCACGATAGATATAACCGCCCCGAATTTATCGAGGCAGACCCTATAAGTATTCCCCACTCGTTTGAGCGATTGGAGGATAGAGAGATTGCGGGCTTTCTCGCAGCGACTATTGCGTGGGGTAACCGTAAGGCGATTGTCAAAAGCGCACGCCGTATGGTCGAGATGATGGATAATGCACCTTTTGACTTTACGATGAACGCCTCCGAGGAGGAATTGCAACCACTCTTGCGCTATGTTCATCGCACTTTCAATGGTCAGGACTTTACCGATTTTATTTTAGGTTTGCGCCACCTCTGCGGTAAGTGGGGTAGTGTTGGCGAGGCGGTGCAGGGGCTTTACGAGCGTGAAGGCTCAATTCAGGGAGTGCTTGCCGAGTTGCGCCGAGAGTTTTTCGAGGTGGAGCATTGTCCGCACTGCGAGAAACACCTCTCCTCAATAGCAAAGGGGGCTTCGTGCAAACGCCTGAATATGTATTTCCGCTGGTTTGTGCGACGAGATAACCGAGGTGTCGATTTTGGCGCGTGGCAACGCATTCCGCAGTCGGCTTTGTACTTGCCGTTAGATGTCCATACGGGCAATATGGGACGCGCTTTGGGCTTGCTCACTCGCAACTCCAACGATTGGAAGGCAGTCGAGGAGATAACCTCCGCCCTCCGCCAACACGATGCGGACGACCCCGTAAAGTATGATTTTGCGCTCTTTGGAGCAGGAATAGAAGGCTTCCTAAAATAACGATAGAAGCCGCCTAACAAGGCTCTTTCGGCATCTGACTTGGGTGGTAAATGCTCATTTACGCATAGTAAACTCCGCTTTCCCACCCTGCGAGCAGCTTCAAAATAGCTCTTGTTATACGACTTCTATTAGGCTATTTAATATCAAACAGTTGACAATTAAAGATATTGCCGAGTAGAAAAACCGCTCGGCAATTTACCTTTTTGCAAATTTATAGAATTTAGAATTCTCTTTTCAGCGGAGGATACTTGACGCTATCTGTCTTAGGCTCTTTTGGAGCATACTTTTTTGCTAATCGTTCAATATTATTACACGCTCGCCAAATCTTGAAAAATAATATTGTTTGCAATATACCAGCGATGATTGCAATAACAAACAATAGTAAATACTCTAACATAATAAAATAAGTTTTTTGCCCACCAACCTCAAATGTGCGGTTAATATAAAAAGAAAGTGTGAGGTTGATTTCGTTTATCTTGTGATAGGTATTTGGCGTAACCCGAAAACAAATAAACAACTCCCCACACTTGAATAGTATGGGGTACACACCAAGAATAGTGCAATAGCCATAACTAAACAAGAGATGAGTGTAATTGCTTCCTTGTTTTCTTAAAATAGCCAAATTTTATCACAAAGGTTGCGAAAACACTTTCTATATGTCCGCAATCCGAAGACTGCACCACAAATTTAGAAATTTATTTTTGATTGAGCAAAAAATGGCGGTTGATAATGGATATTAAAGGCTGTTAATGATGATTAAGGAGAAATTTAATTAAAACTTTAACTACCCTTAACTACCTTTAATAACCTTTAATCTCCCTTAAAAAGCCAATGACTAAAAGCCAAAATCTTTTCAACTTTTAATTTTTAATTGCTAATTTTGCATTCTGAATTTTGCATTTTGCATTCAATTATGGGCGGTTTCCGTTTTAAGCAATTCTCTGTCGAGCAGGACGATGTGGCGATGAAGGTCGGCACAGATGGCGTGTTGCTTGGTGCGTGGGCGGAGTGCGAGGGGGCAAGGCGCATTCTCGACATCGGCACGGGCACAGGCGTTATCGCCCTGCAAATGGCGCAACGCAACCCCGAAGCCCAAATCAGAGCCGTAGAGATTGACGAAACCGCAGCCCGCAGAGCAAGAGCAAACTTCGACAACTCCCCTTGGGCGGAGCGTCTGCAAGTGGCGCAGACCGCCGTGCAAGAGTTCGAGCCAGCCGAAAAGTTCGACCTTATAATCTCTAATCCGCCATATTTCGTGGATTCGTTGCTGCCGCCCGATGCGAAGCGTTCAACGGCTCGCCATACCCACGACTTGACCTTCGAGGAGTTGGATAGGGCGGTCTGCCGATTGCTTGCCGAGGAGGGGCGATTTGCCCTTATTCTCCCTCCAACCGAGTTTGAGCAATACCTCGCGCAGTCGCATCTACACCTTGTTCGCCGTTGCGATGTTCTCTCGGTAAAGGGGGGCGCAGTGAAGCGTGTTATGGGTGAATTTGCGAAGCACGAATCCTCCGATATGAAGCGCGAAACCCTCGCCATAGAGGTTGAGCGACGCGGAGAATTTAGTGATGAGTACCGCACGCTGACAAAGGATTTTTATCTGAAATTTTGATAATCGCACGAAAAATCGTACCTTCGTGTGCTAAAAGTATAGAGATGAAGAGGTTGTTTTCACTTATTGCGCTTGTTGCGCTATCATTTTCGGTTATGGCACAAGATGTTGTTCGTGCCGGTTTGTACGACTCAAAGGGCAATGCGGTGCTTCTTGATAGGGAGCCTTGTGTTGTAAGTGTTGAGTTGCGATATGTTGTTGAGGAGTTTACCCCCGGCGAGTATGCCCGCTATGCGCAGAAGTATCTCGGTGAGCGTGCCTCCTTGGCAGAGCGTAAGAGTGCCGAGTTGCTGTCGGGTGTATTAACTCTTGGCAGAGCCGAGCAACCGCAGCCAAAGAGCGATGTATCGGAAAGTGCTACACTCCCCGTAAATCGCCTCTCCCGCGAGTCTTTGACTATGGAGGAGCGTGCCAAGGAGAGTGCCGATATGATATTTTCGCTTCGCAAACATCGTATAGACCTGATTACGGGTGAGGCGGGCGAGAATGTCTTTGGCGCAGGTTTGACCTCTGCGCTTAACGAGATTAAGCGTTTGGAGGATGCGTGCTTGGAGATGTTCTACGGTAAGACGGTGCGCCGTGAGGTTGTGAAGGTTATGAATGTTGCCATTGACGGCAAGCAGAACGACTACGTTGTTTGTCGCTTTGATGACGCGGAGGGCGTTGTAGCGGTGGATAACCTCGCAGGCAAAGTGGTACTTTTGCATCTTGATGTGCCGAAGATTGAGGGGCATAGGGCGGTGAAGCCTATTGAGCCAAAGAGCAAGGTTGCACCGGAGGAGTATATCGTAGTTCCAAGTGTTAAGTGTTCGCTCTTGACCGACGTTACACTCTTGGATAGCCGTGAGTTTGCCCTCTATCCATTCTCGCAGAGGGTTGTAGGAGCCCCAATCAAGTAGTATGTTTGAGCAGAAGAAACGCCTGTTGCTCTATCGCCTTCGTAAGGAGATGAATGGAGCAGCGTTAGATTATATGCGCTACTATGGCGCGGACTATGAGCGTAATTATGGCGTTCAGATATACGCCTTGCGCGATATTGCACAACAAATCGGGTGCGATGATGACTTCGCTCGCTATCTCTATGCCGATACCATACGCGAGGTGCGCCTCGTAGGTGCGTGGATAGCCGATGCCGAGCGCGTAACAACCGAAGATTTTGACTTCTGGGGTAGAGGCGTTATCAACTCGGAGGTAGCGGAGCAACTCGCTCACGCACTTATGAGCCGTATTAGCGCAATCAACGAACTTCTTGACGAGTGGTGTGCGGGCAACAATGCGCTATTGGCATATACGGCACTATTGGCCGCTTCGCGCAATCAGGGTGTTGATAGCGAGTGCGCTGTGCGCGCGGTGTTGTGTGCAGTAAATTGTTTTTCGGATAATGCTTTGATAGTGCGAGGTGCATCAGCACTTGCGATGACACTCTCGGCAGATAGGGTGTCGGAGATTCTCGCGCAACTTCCACAATCTCCAACGGCTACGGCTCTACGTGAGGAGATCGCGTGGCTCTGCGAATAATCCCGCCCAACTATTTCCCGATGCAGAAAGTCTAAAAAATAATAATAGCGACTGCCCAAAGAGCAGTCGCTATTATTACCTGACCATAACTATTAGTCCAAATACGTACTCAATTGCTCAAAAAGTATATCAAAATCTTTGAGGCGGTCTGCGCCCAAGAATACGGCAACCATATTCTTCTCCGGATTGACATACAACACTTGCCCATAAAGCCCGAAGCCCCAAAAACCACCATTATGCAGTACCGCAAAATAACCATTTTTTAGATTCTTCTTTATCTGGCGAACCCTTTTCTCTGGGTGGTTCTTATAATAGAGTTTTAACTCGTCAAGAGTGTTGAAAAATTTGCGTTTACCATCCTCTTCATCTGCAACGCCCCAATACCAAGAGTAGGAATACTCGCTTTGTGCTTTGCCCGATATGCCTGCCGTATGCGTACTCAAACAGCGATTTACAAAAGTTAAATCAACAATCTGCACGCCATTGCAAACCCCATTATTCAAAAACAGTTTGCCAATCTTTGCCAAATCCCTGACATTGGTTGTGAGCCCTGCGAAACTCTTTGCTGTATGGTGTTTTTTGCTATCAAGCCCAATTAGAGCATCGCGTTCCATTCCGAGTGGTCGCCACACCTTTTCAGATAGGTATTGTGCATAAGATTTTCCGGTCGCGCGCTCAATAACAATTCCCAATAATGCAGTAGTCGCGGAGTCGTATGAGAAGTTTTCGCCGGGAGTGTTAATGAATTTCAGACTTTTTAGGACTTTGAGGGTATTGTTGCCAAAATAGAGTTTTGCCATCTTGGAAAATGGATTCCAACTGTAATTCTCGTTGAATTTAAGCCCTGCCGTCATATCCAAGAGGTGTTCTATTTTGAGTTTGGCAAATGTCGGATCGGCATCTTTTAGTTCGGGAATATAATCTGTTACAGGGTCGCTTAAACTCTTGATGTAACCATCTTTGAGGGCGATACCGCAGAGCATACTCGTGATAGTCTTTGTTACAGAGAAGATGCACGACTGGCTATCTCTGTTCCAGCCGCCACTATAATGTTCAAACAGAATGGTGTCGTTTTGAATTACTATTGCAGCAGATGGTACATCCATATAATCCATCGTCTCTCGGAGTGTTAAGTTGAGAAGAGTGTCGGATTTGGAAAGGTAAATGTCAAATTTGAGAGTATCTATGAGTGCGTTATTTTGTTGCGCATCTGCAAACTTAAAGGTGCTCAAACCCTTTGCAACAGTATCTTGTTCAAATACCGTATAGTCATCGACAGATGCGTTGCCATATTTGATGGCTCGTGTTACTACACACGATTGAAGAGATAGTATTCCAACTATTATGAATAATAAGTATCGTTTCATACAACTTTGCCTATTTCCCGATGCAAAAGCGGCTGAACACACTCCTTAAAATATCATCGCTTGTGATGCGACCCGTGATTTCGGCGAGGGCGGTGATTGCGCTACGTATATCTTCGGCCAACAACTCCTCCGATATACCATTGTTTAGTGCCGATATGGCGGCTTGAAGTTGAATGTGGGCGCGGCTCAACGCCTCAAAGTGGCGCATATTCGACACCACAACCTCTCCGCGATACAACCCTTCGGTATCTACCGTATCGCGCAGAGCCTTGCGCAGCAGATCAACGCCTTCGCCACTACGTGCCGAGATATATATCGCCCCCTCTACGTCGCGCTTATCGGTAGTGTCCATCTTGTTTACTACGACAATAGCCCTCTGCTCTGCCGTAAGCGTTGGCAACTCTACATTTGTTTGTGAAGGCTCACTCATATAGAGTACAATCTGTGCTTGGCGTATAGCACGCTCGGTACGCTCAATACCCATCTTTTCAAGATGGTCTTCGGTGTGATGAAGTCCTGCCGTATCAACAAAACGGAAGCGTATATCATCTATCACAACACTCTCCTCAATGGTGTCGCGCGTTGTTCCTGCAATCTCCGAAACCATCGCTCTATCGTCCCCCACAAGGCGGTTCAAGAGCGTGCTTTTACCTACATTCGGACGACCTACGATAGCCACCGAGACACCTTCGCGTATGGCATTTCCTACGCGGAACGACTCTATAAGTCGCACAACAGCGACGTCGGTATGCTTCAACATCGTGAACAGTCGCTCTCTATCGGCAAACTCAACATCCTCCTCCGAGAAGTCGAGTTCAAGTTCAAGTAGGGTGGTGATGTTGAGGAGTTCCTCGCGCAGCGAGTCAAGCATCTCGGAGTAGCCTCCTCGCATCTGTGTTGCGGCGATAGCGTGGGCTGCGCGTGATTCGGCAGCGATAAGGTCTGCCACAGCCTCCGCTTGCGAGAGGTCTATGCGTCCCGCCTCCAACGCTCGCTGTGAGAACTCTCCCGCTTCGGCCATACGCGCACCCTGTGAGCAGAGTAGGCGGATAACCTCCGAGGCGATATATCGTGAGCCGTGAATGGATATCTCAACAGACTCTTCGCCCGTATAGGAGTGAGGTGCGCGGAATACCGCCACTACGACATCATCAACCACGCGCTCTCCGTCGCAGATTGTGCCATAGTGAATGGTATGGGACTTGGTGCCGGCAAGAGATTTGCGACCCCTGAAAATCGTGTCGCAACAAGTAATGGAGCCGGCTCCGCTAACTCTGATAACGGCGATTGCTCCGCCGAGTGCTGTTGCCGGTGCAACTATGATGTCGTTTCTCTCCATATT
>JAFXHB010000024.1 GCA_017536605.1 Alistipes sp. | reverse complement strand
TTAGCCATTTGCTGATTCTGCATATTGTATTACAATGCCCCGAATTATGTTTGGGGTATTTTTATTTATATAGAGATATGAAGCGTTTTATATTTGCTTTAATTGCCCTCGTGGCAACAACTTTTGCATCGGCACAATCTACAACAGCCTCGCTCGTGGGCTTCGTTACCGACGGCGACGGAAAGCCCCTTGTCGGGGCAACAATCGTAGCAACACACCTCCCTACCGAGACCGTATATGGCACAATCAGCGACAAAGGGGGTGCATACCGTCTGCAAGGTCTGCGCGTAGGTGCGCCCTACAAGGTGGAGTTCTCGTTTGTGGGTTACAAGAGCGTAGTCGTAACCGACCTCGCGTTATCGCTCGGCGAGCAGAAGCAACTCGATGCCAAGTTTGAAGAGCAGGTCGCCATTGAGGAGATCATCGTACAGGCAGAGGGCTTCTCGCAGCGCAAGATAGGTGCTGCCGCCTCGTTCAACAGCGACATCATAGAGCGCACGCCAACCGTCTCGCGCTCCATAGATGACATCACGCGTCTTGCACCGCAAGCGATGGTATCAAAAGATGGGGGCATATCCATAGCAGGCACAAACTCGCGCTACAACTCCTTCCAGATTGACGGAACAGCCTCCAACGATATGTACGGACTAACCTCAACGGGTACAAACGGAGGTTTGGCAGGGGCAAACCCGATACCGCTTGATGCAATAGCCGATATTCAGGTTGTTACCGCCCCCTTTGATGTGCGACAAGGTGGTTTCTCGGGCGGAGGCATAAACGCCATAACAAAGTCGGGAACAAACACCTTCCGAGGTACGGCATACGCCTACTACAACGACCAGAGTTTCTATGGTCGCAGCCCGATTAACGGCTCTAAAATGGCACAACAATCGACACAGATATATGGTGTCTCGCTCGGCGGTGCAATAGTTAAAAACAGGTTATTCTTCTTCCTTAACGGCGAGTTCAACCTCGACTCGTCGCCCTCGTCGTACTTCGTAGGCGACAGTGGTTGCAACATCTCCGAGAGCGATGCGCAGGCGATAGCCGACCGCTTCCGCGACCTCACGGGTTACGATGGTGGAGGTTTCGGCAAGCAAAACCTGCACAGCAAGGTTGGCTCACTGATAGCGCGTCTTGATTGGAACATCAACAAGAAGAACACCCTCTCGCTACGCTACAACTATCTTGATGCCCGCAAAGATGAGTTCTCGTCAAACGCCTCGCTGCTGCGCTTCAACGGCGAGGGTTACACCTCAATAAGCGATACGCACTCGGTGGTAGCCGAACTAAATTCGCGCGTGTCGGAGAAGATGTTTAACGAGTTTCGCGTGGGCTACACCCGCGTACACGACGGGCGCGATGCGATGAGTGGCAAAAAGTACCCATACGTCAATATCGTGAAGATGCGCGATGGCGAGAATACCTCCGTATATATCGGAACAGACCCATTCGCCATAATGAACGACCTCGTGCAGAACACCGTAACGCTGACCGACAACTTCACCTACTACACGGGGGCGCACGCCATAACAATCGGCACGCACAACGAGATTTTCAACTCCTCGTGCCTATATATGGCAAATGCGCTCGGTGCATACACCTACAACACGTTGGAGGACTTCCTGAACGACAACGCGATGAAGTATGTGCGCAACTACCCTATCGGCAACCCTGCCACAAACGTTACAGCGGCGCAATTCGGCATCTATATCCAAGACGAGTGGAACGCCTCACAACGCTTTACGATGACATACGGTCTGCGTGCCGATATACCCGTCATCTTCGGTGCGCCACCTACAAACGAGGCATTCAACACCTCCTCAATAGCCACCGAATACGGCATCTGCACCAATCAGGTACCAAAGCCAACGGTGATGCTCTCGCCTCGCATCGGTCTGCGCTGGCGCATAGCCGAGAGTCGCGATGCGCTGACGCTCCTACGCGGAGGTGTCGGCATATTCTCGGGGCGTATTCCGTTTGTGTGGATATCTAACTGCTTCTCAAACAGCGGTATGACACAGCAGGGTTACACCCTTGACAAAAACAAAGGACAAAACATACCCGCCTTTGGCGAAGAGCCTACGGGAACAGTCGGCATTTCGGCAAACCCGATGATAAATGTTGTGGCTAAAAATTTCCGCTACCCGCAGGTTGCACGCGCCACACTCGCCATTGAGCAGTCGTACAAGGGGTGGAACTTTACCGTAGAGGGTATATTCACAAAGTCCATAAACGACCTTTTAGTGCAAAACCTCGTGGCGCAAGAGAGGGGCAGCACCTTCTGCGCAGTTGATGCCGGCTCGGCAAACAAGAGCAATACGACCACCATATACGACACGTCGCTCGCGTCGCAATACTCCGCTGTATATCTGCTCTCGAACACCTCAAAGGGGTACGGATACTCGGTATCGGCATCGGTGGCAAAGCACTTCCGCTTCGGTCTTGATATCTATGCCGCCTATACATTTGCGCACTCCTACTCCGTGATGGACGGAATCTCCGCACAGGCGATGAATACGTGGCGCAGAAACTACTCCGCAGCAAGCAATGCGCCCGAATTGAGCCACTCGCTATTTGATGTTCCTCACAAGGTTACTGCCACACTCTCCTACACAACACCTCGTTATGCGGGGGTACTCGGCACAACCATTTCGCTCCTATATCAGGGATACTCCGGTATGAGATACTCTCTAACTTACGCATCGTCAAGCGATATTAACAACGACGGCATCTACGGCAACACTACGCTCTATATCCCGACCGAAAGCGAGTTGCAGAGAATGGCGTTTGAGAGCGAAGAGCAGCGCAAAGCCTTTGGCGATATGATTGAAAGCACACCTGCACTCCGTCGCTCACGAGGTAGTTTCCTCGCCCGCAATGCTATGCAGACACCTTTTGAGCATCACCTTGATCTCCATATCGCGCAGGATATATATTTCGGTAAAACAACTTCGCGCAAGGTGCAGATTTCGCTTGATGTTATAAACCTCGGTTCGCTCATATCAAAAGATTGGGGAGCAAGTTATTACCTCTCCGACTACAAGTTATCACCCGTAGAGGCTTACGACATCTCCACCGACACGAATGGCAACCGCACCGCCAAGTATCGTTATGTCGGAGCAACCGTTTCGCGCAATGACCTACTCTCGCGTTGGCGTATGCAGGTCGGTGTAAGAGTGGTCTTTTAATAATTTTATTTTGTAAAAAATGGGGAGTTTGCAGTATGAACTCTCCATTTTTTTTATAACTTTGTAGCGAGAAGATGATTTTTTTTGAGAACTTTAACAATAAATAACCAAATTACTTAAAACTATGAGAAAACTACTTTTGCTTTTGGTTGCTGCCATTATCGGCTTTGCACCAGAGGTTTTGGCACAGAAGAAGGTTGCCGAAACAAGAAGTATGTACAACACCGTTTACCGACGCACGGAGATTATCCTCCCGCAGGTAAAGGGTATGAACTGCTACAAAGCAGATTTCCACACTCACACCATCTACTCCGATGGCGGACTAACCCCTCGTCAGCGTGTTCGTGAGGCTTGGTATGACGGTATGGATGTACTCGCCATCACCGACCACCTCGAAGGTAACAGCTTTGCGAAGACTATGCTCAGGATCTTGGCTCCTTACAACAAGGACGGCAAGCCAAGTGAGTGGAGTAACGCCAAGAAATCAGGCCGCGTAATCACCGACCACAACGCCGTCTTTGACGAGGCTGCCGAAGAGGCACAAAACTATCCACTCACCCTTGTTAAGGGTACAGAGATCGGTCTTGAACCAGAGAAGGGACACTTCAACGCCCTCTTCATCAAAGATGTGAATGCTATCTACGACACCGACGAGATTAAGCGTTTTGAGAATGCACACAAGCAGGGCGGTATCGTTATCCACAACCACCCTACCTATCGTCGCAAGACCTCCGATAAGAATGAGTGGCAGGAGAAGGTTTACAAAGATGGACACATCGACGGCGTGGAGGTTGCCAATGCCTTTACATTCTACCCTCGTATGGTCCGTCGTTGCGTAGAGGAGAAGTTGGTAATGGTGGGAGGAACAGACTCTCACGGAGTTACTGACATCTACTACTCCGGCACACCTTTCCGCACACACACCATCATCTTCGCAAAGGATAGAAGCGAGAAATCACTCAAAAAGGCTATGCTCAAACGACAGACTCTCGTATATTGCGGTGGACACATCATCGGCTCGGAGTATTGGCTCAAAGAGTTCTTCAACGCCTCAATAGAGTGCAAGGTTGTACACACAAATGAGAAGAAGGGCACCCGTACCTTCCAACTCACAAACCACACCTCAATACCTTACACACTCCGTCGTGGCAAAGGCACTTACACGCTCAATCCATTTGAGAGTATCACTATCGGTTTTGGCAAGAACAAAGAGGGTTACTATACCCAACCAAAACTCCGCGTTGCCAATATGTGGGGTATGGACAACAAGAACTTGGTAGTTAATATCGAAATTGACAAATAAAGAGGAATAGACTATTGCTATGAAAAAGATAATTATAACTCTGCTTGTTCTCCTCGTGGCGTTGCCAACAGTGGTATTGGCACAGAATCTGGATAAAGTTCCACACTCAAGGAGAATGTACAATATGACTAACAACTTGGTGCGCACCGAGATTGTTACTCCACAGGTAAATGGCTACAATGTATATAAGGCCGACCTACACATTCACACACTCTTCTCCGATGGAGATGTAACACCTGCATTGCGTATCGCAGAGGCGTGGTATGACGGTCTGGATATCATCGCTATCACCGACCACCTTGAAGCCCGCACCTACGAGCGCAGAATGCTCAAAGCCTTGGCAGGCTACAATGCCGATGGTAAGCCTCATCGCTACTCGCACGCAGGGGCCGTAAAGAGAAAGCCTGATAACACGGGTATCAACTCCGATCTCAACCGTGCATTCAACCACGCTGCAAGCCGTGCAAAAAAAGCGTACCCTGAACTCTTGGTAATCAAAGGTACCGAGATTGGTCGTGAGCCTACGCAGATGGGACACTTCAACGCCCTCTTTATCAAAGATATTCAGGGTGTTTACGACAGAGATATCAAGGAGTCGTTCCGCAAGGTCAAGGAGCAGGGAGGTCTGCTTATCCACAACCACCCGGCCTATCGTCGCAAGACCACCGACAAGAGCGAGTGGCAGGAGGGTATCTATGCCGAGAAGTGGTTTGACGGTGTAGAGATTGTAAATGGTAGCAAATTCTATCCGAAGATGATTCGTCGTTGCATCGAGGAGAACCTCTTTATGGTCGCAGCAACCGACGCTCACCGCCCTACAACTGCGATGTATCGCCGTTTGGGAATCTTCCGTACCCACACCCTTATCTTCGCAAAGGAGAATACACAGGAGGCTATCAAAGAGGCTCTCTTGGAGCGTCGCACCTTGGGCTACTGCGGCGACAACATTATGGGTAAGGAGGAGTTGTTGAAGGATCTTTTCAACGCTTCGGTAGAGTGCAAGTTCATAGGTTACGTAAACAAGGGCAAAGGTCGCAAAGATCGACTATTCATTATTACGAACAATTCGTCGTATCCTTACACTCTCAAAAAGGGTGGTTCGTCAATGATACTCGAACCATTCAAGTCCGTAAGATTCTCTGTCGGCAAGGACAAGGAGGGTAATTGGATTGAGCCTACATACTATGTTTTGAATATGTGGCATATGGACGACAAACACCCTCTGATTAAACTACAATACACGATGCTGGAGGAGGCTAAATAGCGTAAAACGAACTAAAAATAGGTATGAAAAGATTATTTTTGTTGGCTGCAATAGCCATAATTGGTATCTCTTCGGCTTCGGCGCAGAAGAAGATTCCCGAGACAAAGACCTTTATTCACAAGACGGAGCATCGCACCGAGATTGTATTGCCAAAGGTAAATGGCTACAACATCTACAAGGCCGACCTCCACGTTCACAGCATCTACTCCGACGCTCACCTCACACCTGAACAGCGCGTGAAGGAGGCGTGGTTGGACGGATTGGATATTATGGCGATGACCGACCACATTGAGTATCGTCGCAACGAGTCTTCATTCCTCAAATTCACAAAGGGTTACAACCCAGAGGGCAAGGCTCACAAGGCCGAAAATGCGAATGTTATCCGCAAAGATGCTACCGACCGCGGTATCCTCGCCGACCTCAATCTCTCTAACCGTGAGGCGATAAAGGCTGCCGAGAGATACGGAGATGCGATGTTGATTATTCCGGGTGCGGAGATTACCCGCGAGCCAAAGACTATCGGACACTTTAATGCTCTTTGGGTAACGGACAACAACACAATCTACGACACAGACGCCTATCAGTCGTTGCGCAATGCTCGCAAGCAGGGTGCGCTCATCACACACAACCACCCGGGTTGGAGTCGCAAGTCGTGCGACAAGACCGAGTGGCAGGTTAAGGCGTACGAGGAGAAGTTGATTGACGGTGTGGAGATTATGAACGGATACTGGTTCTATCCAAAGACTATGCAACGTTGTATTGACGAGGGACTCTATATGGTTGGTTGCACCGACATTCACGCACTCTCGGCTCCTGCATATAAGAGCAACGGCATCTTCCGCACAATGACCTTCGTCTTTGCAAAGGAGAATACTCACAAGGCTATCAGAAGCGCGATTGAGAAGCGTCGCACCTTGTGTTACAGTTCGGGGAATATCGCTGGCGAGGAGAAGTTATTGGTTGATTTCTTCAAGGCTTCGGTAGAGCATAACTTCCTCTCACGCAATAAGAAGGGTGTGGTAACTTATGCTCTTACGAACAAGACCTCGATTGCATACGAGTTGCAGTACGGCAAGCGTGTCTATAACTTGGCACCATTTGAGACTATAACCATATCGGTTGGCAAGGATAAGAACGGTGCAGACAAGGATATCGTATTCACCGTAAACAATATGTGGAAGGTGGGCTACGAACACCCAAAAATCACACTCCCTGCAATCAAAAAATAGTTGTTGAAGATATCTTACGGAGAGGTGGTGATAAATTTGCTACCTCTCCTATCTTTTTTCTATTTTTTTTATATCTTTGCAGTTAAATATTAGAATAGTAGCGTTATGGAGCAGAAAGTACAACTTCTTGACAAGCGTTTCAAGGTTATGATTCCTGCCGAGGAACTTGACAAGGCTGTGGCGAAGGTCGCCGAAAAGTTGAATAAGGAGTACGCCTCGTCGCCAAAGCCCCCTATCTTTGTGGGAGTATTGAGCGGTGCGTATATGTTCTTGGCGGACCTTGTACGCAAGACTACCTTTGACAACGAGGTTACCTTTGTGCAGATATCATCTTACGAGGGAACTCAATCCACAGGCGTTGTAAAGCGCAAACTCGGTATTGACTTTGATGTTGAAGGACGCGACCTTATCATCGTGGAGGATATCGTTGAAACGGGGCACAGCATCAAGCACCTACTTGACTATCTGCGCTCATTAAATCCTCGTTCCGTAGAGGTTTGTACGCTCTTTTTCAAGCCGGAGAAGTATCTCTACGATATGCCGATTAAATACTGCGCGTTGGAGATTGGCAACGAGTTTATTGTAGGCTATGGTTTGGACTACGACCAGATAGGTCGCAATCTCAAAGATGTCTATGTCCTTGACAACGACTAATCAGGAGGCTCTCTGCGGAGGAGCGTTGCTCCCACTCGTAGAGGACTTCTACACGATTCAGGGCGAGGGCTTCCATACCGGTAAGCCCGCCTATTTTATTCGCCTTGGTGGTTGCGACGTAGGGTGTGCGTGGTGCGATGCCAAATATACGTGGAATCCCCGTATGTACCCGCCTACGCCTATCAACGAGATTGTCGAGCGTGCCGTAGCGTGCGCAGCGCAATCTATCGTCATCACAGGCGGTGAGCCTTTGATGTACCCGCTGGAACAATTAACACGCCAACTCAAAGAGAGAGGTCTTGCCATATTCTTGGAGACGTCGGGTTCACACCCTTTCTCCGGTGAGTTTGATTGGGTTTGCCTCTCACCAAAGCAGAAGTCAAAGCCACTTGATGAGGCCTATACGCGTGCCGATGAGTTGAAGGTTGTCATACAGAGTGAAAAAGATATTGAGTGGGCAGAGGAGTGTGCCGCACGAGTAGGTAAAGAGTGTCTTCTCTTCCTGCAACCCGAATGGAGCGTTGCCGAGGAGATTATGCCTATGTTGGTGGAATATGCAAAGAGTAACCCTCAATGGAGCATCTCCATTCAGAGCCACAAATATATGCGAATACCATAATGAAGAGGTGGTTTATTGCACTATGGGAGCGAATCAGGGTTTATGCCTGGTGGATTGTCTATCTGCTCATCGCAGCGGCTGGACTATATCTTATTGGCAAGCCCGTAATATCGCTGATTGACACCTCTATCCGTATGCACACGCTCAACAAGGAGAAGGAGGAGTACGAGCAGATTATCAAGGAGAACAACACCTTCCTCGAAAACCTCAAAAGCAAAGAGTTCCTTGAACAATATGCTCGCGAAACCTACTATATGCAAAACCCCGACGAGCAGATATATATCGTTGAGTAGTCGTTAGAAGTGGTGATAGCCGCCCCAACCGAACGAACTATATAGCACTTTGCCGTCCTCTTGTTCAATGCCAATTTGATAAACATCATAGTTAGGTTTTACTACCCTGCCTATGCTATATAATGGCGTGCCGAACTCTTGTTCAAAGCGTTTTGACAAGTCATCAGCAAGACTCTCCTCCACCGTAAGTAGGAGTCTATAATCCTCGCCACCACAGAGTGCATCTTCAAGTGTTGCACCCTCCGCAATAGGGAGGCTACGCTCTACGATGACAGCACTAACTCTTGATTCATCTACTATATGTTGCAGGTCGGAGGCGATACCGTCCGAGATATCGCACATCGCGTGTACTGCGCCCTGCTTGCCGAGCCAACTACCCTCCGCAATCTGCACCTCGGGCATAAGGTGTATCTTGGCATTTTCGGTTTCGGTCTTTCCATTCAGCACATCGCGCAAACCGACAGCCGATGCGCCTAATTTACCCGTAACAGCGATCACATCGCCAACTTTGGCTGCCGAGCGACGCTTGATTGCTCCCATCGCCACACGACCAATAGCCGTTACGCTTATGCAGACACCCGTGTCCGACTTTGTAGTATCGCCACCAACAAGTTTTACATTATACCTCTTTGATGCCTCGTAATAGCCCCTCATAAACTCCTTGGACCACTCGCCAAATCGCTCCTTCGGAAGTGCTAACGAGAGTAACGTAGCCACAGGTGTCGCACCCATAGCCGCCACATCACTTATATTTACCATCAAAGATTTATAGCCAATCTGATATGCGGAACTTCTCTCGGTCAGGAAGTGAACGCCCTCATTGAGCATATCCGACGTAAAGACCAATGCCTCGTCGCCACCAATAGGTAGTACCGAACAGTCATCGCCAATACCCTCAAAGCCATTGTCCGGCACTGCACGAAACATCTCTCGCACAGAGTCTATAAAGTCAAATTCGCCGTATCCCTTCATCGCTTAATCACCCCCTTAACAACACTCCTCAACTCTCTGAACGCCTCCAAGTCGTACGCCCAAGCCGACACTATATAGACAACTATGCCCACAACAATCTGTATCAGCAAGAGCCATATCGGGGCAAGTTCTGCCCCAAAGAAGCCCACCGCGCGTACCGACACATACATCAACGCCGTAATTGCCAACGATGGGAGTAAGGTCTTCAACATACGCCACCACGTAAGCGAGGTATAAGTTCTTGTTGCAGCAAAATTTACCACAAACTCAACAACAGTCATCGCTACCAAACCCCACGCTATCGCCATCGTAGAGCGAGGTATTGTGAGTGCAAGCACCACCGTCATAATCGCCTTTTTGAGCAACTCCAAGCGGAAAATAACCGTTCCGTTACTATGCACCTTCAAGACATTGTAGGCAACCATAGCGAGCGGATAGAAGATACCTGCCAAGGCGATAACCTCAAAGTAAGGCACCGTCTGTGCCCACTTCTCGCCAAGCAGAACATCAAAGAGAGGTTTTGCCACAGCCGACATTCCAACCACTACAGGCGACATCACGAAGACGTTTATCATCAGTACCTTACGAAAACTCTCGGCAAACTTATTCGCCTCATCCTTAATCTTCGCCAAGGCGGGATATGTTACGCTCTGCACCGATAGAACTGCCGACTGCACGGGTAGGTCTTTTATCTTCTGTGCCTGATTAAAGTAGCCCAACTCTACGGGCGAATAGATTTTACCGATAAAGAGTTGCGCCACATTATTATATACTGCCGACACTATATCTGTCGCCATAAGTCTAAACGAGAATGGTGCCATCTCGCGCCACGATGCAACACTTGCTCTACCTTCGCCGCGCCAGTCGCCACGCCACCATAGAAGAAGGCTCTTCACACCCATCTGCGTAAGTCGCTGCGCGACCAACGCCCATACGCCACCACCGCACACAGCAACAACAATAGCCGCCACACCCGCAAGAAGTGATGCCACAAGGTTTATGCGGGACAACAGCCCAAAGCGGAACTCGCGAGATAGTTTCGTATTCTGGATTATGCCCAACGCATTGAGGGGCAAGAGCAGAAACAAGATAGGAGCAATCTTTGCGATGTCCGCCAGCCCGTAATAGCGTGCCAAGAGGGGTGAAAAGGCGACTAAAAGCCCATACAACACCAACGACACCACAACGTTGAAGACGAAGACCGACTTATAGTCGCTGTCGGTAGGCATCTTCTTGCGGAGTAACATCTGCGAGAAACCACTATCGATCACCACCAACGACACCATCGTAAAGAAGGTCAATATCGCCATAACACCGAAGTCCTCCGGCACAAGCAGGCGGGCAACGACGATGCTCACAACCATCTGAAAGAGCATTGAGCAGACCTTCTCGGCACTACTCCAAGCAACACCTGTTGCCACTTGGTCTATCAGACGATTCTTCATTTTTGCGGGGATAGAGTTAGCGGTTCAGCATAGCCTCAACGCCCAAGCGATATGAGTCCAAGCCGAAGCCTGCAATGGAGCCAACACAAGTAGCACCAATAAGTGATGTGTGGCGGAACTCCTCACGAGAGGCTATGTTTGAGATATGTATCTCTATAACAGGTACTGCGATAGCACCCACAGCGTCGCGTAGTGCTACGGAGGTATGGGTATAGCCTCCGGCATTAAACAAGACACCATCGTACACACCCTCCGCCTTATGGAGTGTGTTGATTAGTTCCCCCTCAACATTTGATTGGGCGTAATCTATCACGACATCGGGATATTGGGTGCGGAGGCGAGGAATAAACTCCTCAAATGACTCCGCACCATATACCTCTCTATCGCGTCTGCCCTGCAAATTGAGGTTAGGACCGTTCAGGATTAAAAGTTTCACTTTTAATAAAAGCTATTAGCGATTAGCCATTGGCCCTTAGCATTTTCCAATATACACAACTTGATATTGACTAAATTGGAGGAATTTCAAGGCTTGCGTAGCGTGAAAAACCGCAGCATACTTGGCGTATGTGAGGATTTTGAGCGCAAGCGTAACGCAGAAATCATCCAATTTTGTCGATATTAACTATTTAGCTGCCAAGCAAGCCAACGCAATTGAATACTTCTTTGACAATGCCGAGTCACCACGCGAGGTCAAGACGCAAGGCTTGTTTGTTCCGACAACCATTGCAGCCAACTCGCCACCGCCGATATGCGATACGCTCTTGAAGAAGACGTTGCCCGACTCCAAGTTAGGGAACAACAGCGCATCTGCATCGCCTGCAACAGCCGAGCCCTTAACCTTTTTATGCTCGGCAACCTCCGGATAGAGAGCAACATCGAGCGACAACGGACCATCGACAATCACATTGCCCAACTGACCACGGTCTGCCATCTTCGAGATGATAGCGCCCTCTGCCATAGCCGGCATATTGGCATTTACTAACTCCATCGCTGCGATGCAGGCAATCTTCGGACAATCTACGCCAATCAACTTCGCTGTCTGCGCCAAGTATTTCACGAGTGTAAGTTTCTGTTTGAAGTCCGGTTGTGGAAGCACAGCAATATCCGATGCAAGCAACAACTTTGGATAGCCCGACCACTCAAATACCGAGACGTGGCTCAAAGTACCCTTTGGAGGGAATAAGCCCGCCTCCTTGTTCAAGATACCACGCATATACTTGTCGGTCGAAACCATACCCTTCATCAAGACCTGTGCCTCGCCTGCAACAACCGCTTTAACAGCCAACTCTACGCACTTCACATCGCTCTTCTCATCAACGATTGTGAAGATTGAAGGGTCTATACCCAACTCTGCACAAGTGGCAACGATAACCTCCTTATCGCCAAAGAGTGTTGCATCAACCAAACCATCTTTATAAGCATCATAGACCGCCTCAATAGTGTGCGAGTCCTGACCATAAGCCACCGCCAAGCGTTTTCTACCCTTCGCCAAAGCGGCATCTACTATTTCCGATAAATGTTTCATATTCTTATTTAATTCTGCATTCTGAATTCTGAATTTTGCATTTTATATCGACTAATCGTTGATTAGTCTATATGTGTCTTGTGCAATAACCAACTCCTCATTAGTAGCGATTACGGCAACCTTAACACGCGACGAATCGGTCGAGATTATGGTATCTGTACCGCGAGTAACATCATTTACAGCATCGTTCAACTCCACGCCCATAAACTCCATATTGTGCGATACCCAACGGCGCAAATCTGCCGAGTTCTCGCCAACACCACCCGTGAAGATAACCAAATCAACGCCGCCCATCAACGCAGCATACTTGCCGACATACTGCTTTACGCGGTCGTAGTACATATCGCGAGCAAGGATAGCACGCTCATTGCCTGCCTCGTAGGCTGCATCTATATCGCGCATATCGCTCGAAACTCCCGATACCGCCTCAACGCCCGACTTCTTGTTAATCATCGTGTTAATCTCGGCAAAATTCATACCCTCCTTCTCGGCGATATACAATACTGCGCTCGGATCAACATCACCACAACGAGTACCCATCACCAAGCCATCAACAGGCGAGAAGCCCATTGAGGTACAATACGACTTACCGTTCAACACTGCCGTTACCGAGCCACCATTGCCAATGTGGCAGGTGATAATCTTCGAGTTTTCAATATCCAAGCCGCACAACTCGGCACCACGCTTCGCTACAAACTTATGGCTTGTGCCGTGGAAGCCGTAACGACGCACGCGGTACTTCTCGTAATACTCCATAGGAAGAGCGTAGAGGTAGTTTACAGCAGGAATAGACTGGTGGAACGAAGTATCAAACACCGCAACCTGCTTTACCGAAGGCAACACCTTCTCAATAGAGAGGATACCCTCCAAGTTTGCCGGATTATGCAACGGAGCAATCGCAAAGAGAGAGCGAATCTTCTCCTTCACCTCCTCGGTAACGACACAACTATCGGAGAAGAACTCTCCACCGTGCGCTACGCGATGTCCCACAGCCTTCACCTCATCAAGCGAGGCGATAACGCCGTGCTCCTTATCGGTCAAAGCCTCCAACACGAGTCGGATACCCGTAGTGTGGTCAGGAATTGGTTGATGTAGGTGGAAATTATCCTTACCAACAGGCTTGTGAACGAGATCTCCCTCCGCCAAGCCAATACGCTCGACAATACCCTTGGCGAGCAACTTGTGAGCCGCATCTGCAATATCTATAACTTGATATTTGATAGACGAGCTACCGCAATTAAGCACTAAAATTACCATTATACTATATTTATAAGATTTTACAACATTGCCACAAAGATAGTAAAAAAAGTGTAACCTTGTGGTACAATTCTAAAATCTTTTTATATATTTGCATTGTGAAACGACTTGTATCCTATATTGCGGTACTCTTGATTGCCATCTCGGCACTCTCGGCAAAGCCTTACGGAATAGGCGATATCGAAAATGTGCAACGTCTTGATAGACACCGCTATACCTCAAACCCTGACGGGATACTCTCGGCAGAGGCAGTCGCAGCCATTGACCTTGCGTGCGACTCGCTTCGAAACAATGGAGTGGCGCAGGTTGCAGTTGTGGTAGTAAAGGATATTGAAGGCGATGACCTCTTCACCTTTGCGCACGAGTTATTCTCGTCGTGGGGTGTAGGTAACAAGCAGACCGACAACGGTTTAGGCATAATACTCGCTCTGGATAAACGAGAGATACGCTTCGTTACGGGCGAGGGTTTGGAGGGCGTTATGACCGATGCTGTGTGCAAGCGCATACAGCAGAGATATATGGTTAAACCACTCGGCAACGGGGACTACGATGGCGGTATGATAGCCGGAATGGAGGCTATTGCCACACTCCTGTCATCGGGCGAACTGCCCGTTGCAACAGAGGGTGAGATTACTCCAGAGGAGATGTTGGGAATAGCAGGCGTTCTGTTAGGTATGGTAATACTTCTTGCAGTGGTTGCATTCATCGTTTATCGCGATGCGCATCGCTGCCCGAAGTGCGGAAAGTATCACTTGCAGAGTACGGAGAGCCATATCATCAAGGATACTTGTTCGTATCAACTTGTGGAGAAGACCTTTGTCTGCCCTGACTGCGGTCATTCGCTGACACGACAGAGTCGCATTGAAAAAGGTTCGATAGTCGTTATCGGCGGCGGAAGTGGTCGTGGAGGCGGTTTTGGCGGTGGCTTCGGCGGAGGCTTCGGTGGCGGAAGTTTCGGCGGAGGCGGTGCAGGAAGCAGATTTTAGTTAGAAGATAGGAGTTAAGAGATAAATAATTTTTAATTTAGCCGATGGCTAACGGCTAATGAAAAAAACAGATGATTATGAAAAAGAGTTTGATTATTATCGGCGTTGTTGCAGTGGTTATCATAGCCGTATGCGGTTATGCGTGGAGCACCTACAACTCATTCGTAGCGCTCGGTCAAACGATTGACACCGAGTGGGCAAATGTTGAGACACAGTACCAGCGTCGCGCAGACCTTATTCCTAACCTTGTGAACACGGTTAAGGGTTATGCAAAGCACGAGCAGGAGACACTTGACCAAGTGGTTGCAGCACGTGCAAAGGCTCTGGCTGGCACAAATAACGTGGCAGAGTACAACGCTGCACAGCAGGAGGTAACGTCGGCATTGGGTCGTCTTATCGCTATTGCAGAGAGTTATCCCGATTTGAAGGCCAACACCAACTTCTTGGAGTTGCAGTCGCAGTTGGAGGGTACAGAGAACCGTATCGCCGTTGCTCGCAAGAACTACAACGAGGCGGTAAAGGGTTACAACACCTTGATTAAGAAGTTCCCTTCAAACCTCGTAGCCAAGATGTTTGACTTTGCAGAGCGCGACCTCTTCTCGGCAACAGAGGGGGCAGAGCAAGTTCCGCAGGTCGCTTTCTAATTGGCAGAAAGAGAAGATGCTAATAAATTACGCTCTTAATAGAGGTTGCGCCTAAACAGCGCGACCAAAAAATAGAGAAAATAACTAAACCTTTTTGTTTAACTTAAAAAATTTTAAATTATGAAGAAAACAATTTTGTGGGTCGTTGTGATCCTTGTTGTCGCTTTGGGTTGCTATGCTGGATGGGAGTACAGCCAGGTACAGAAGTTGCAGGCTGCAGTTGAGGCTGCCGAGGCTGTTGTAGTTGAGAAGGCTGTTCTTGCCGAGACTGCTACTCCAGAGGAGGTTGCTGCTGCTGAGGCTGCTTATGCAGAGGCTGTTGCTGCACAGGCACAGGTTGTTGCTGAGGCACAGGCTGCTCTTGATGCAAAGTTGCAGAAGGCTCCAGTAAGTTGGTTCGTATGCGCAGAGGAGGCAGAGTGCACAGCAGAGGAGTGCAAGGATTGCGCAGAGAAGGCAGCTTGCACCGAGGCACAGCCAGAGGCTCAACCAGAGGCACAGCCAGAGGCTAAATAGGTTATAAAACCTAAAAAGAACATCTTCGGTCGATGAAGATTTTAGTCGCAGATGATGAGGCCGACATACGCGAGTTTGTGAGGTACAACCTTGCGAAGGAGGGGTATGATGTCATCGTGGCTGAAAATGGTCGTGAAGCGGTACGTCTTGCAGAAGAGTACCGCCCACGACTTATTTTGTTGGATATGATGATGCCGGAGATGAATGGCAGTGAGGCGTGTCGCGCTATTCGGCAGAACCCTCTCATATCCGATACAATGATTGTCTTCCTCTCTGCCGTATGCGAGGAGGAGAGTCTCGTAAGCAGTTACTCGGCGGGGGCTGACGACTATATAACCAAGCCCGTAAGTATGCGTGTATTGTGTAGCCGTGTGAATGCCATAATGCGACGACACGGAGGTCGAAGCCGACAAGGCGACAACCGCCTGATAGATGATAGACACGCCTTTCTCACAAGCAGTGGAGAGATTAGACTCTCCATCAAAGAGTTTGATATACTCAAACTACTCTACTCCGAGCCAAGCCGTATATTCTCACGTCAGGAGATCTTCAAGAGCGTATGGGGCGACGAGGTAGTCGTGGGAGATAGAACCCTTGATGTACATATACGACACCTCCGCACCAAAATCGGCGAACAACACATCACCACCTGCAAAGGTGTAGGATTCAAGTACGAGGAGTAAGTACTTTTTTTTAAGGGGCGTTAGAGGCGTTAGGGGTAGATTGCAAAATGCAAAATGCAAAATGCAAAATTATCTCCTATCTCCTCACTCCTATCTCCTATCTCCTATTTCCTATTTCCTAACAAATCGGTCTGTTACAGCAGCGCAAGCGGCATCGCCAGTAATGTTTAGAACGGTGCGCACCATATCAAATATCCTATCCAACGCATAGAGTATCGGCAAGCCCTCAATAGGTACACCTGCCGCCGCCATCACGGCAACGACCAAGAGTGTCGGTCCTGGCACTCCTGCCTGACCGATTGAGCCAAGTGTTGCAACCAAAGCGATTGCTACATAGTGGGCAACGCTCAACTCCATACCGTACAAATCGGCAAAGAATAGCGTTACGAGGGTGTAGTATATCGCGTTACCCGACATATTTATCGTTGCTCCCAAAGGCACGACAAAGCCCGTAACACTCTTTGATATTCCGAGTCTATCACAAGCCGCCATATTCTCCGGCAGAGTAACCATTGAAGATGCCGTAGAGAATGCCACAAGTTGCGGGCGAAGCATCTCGCGGAAGAAATCTTTCAACGACACGCGCGACATAGTAACAATAGTGAGTGGATAGACCACCAACCCCATAACCAATATCGCCAAGAGATATACCCACACAAGGTCTATTATACGGAGAAGCACCTCAAAGCCGTAAGCACCCACAGAGTCGGCCATAAGACCAAACACGCCAAGCGGAGCAACCCACATAACCTTACTTACGCACCAGACAAGTGCCTCCAAGATGGAGTTCATTCCATCGACCAACTTCGTGCGCTTCGCCTCCGACAACGCTGCAATGCCGAAGCCGAGCAGCAGTCCGAAGGTTATAATCTGCAATATATTGCTATCCGCCAACGCTTTGATAGGGTTTTCGGGTATCATACCTATAACAGTATCCCAAAATGAGAGTGTCGGGGCTTTGGCGGTTATGGCAACCTCCGCCACTTCGGCGCTACCCTTAAAGAGGTCTATATCCGCACCTACACCCGGCTTAAAGAGTGCATCTGCGCCAAAGGCTATGCAGACCGCCACAAGCGTCGTAAGAAGAATGTAGGCGATTGACACCGAGCCTATAACACCTGCCGAGCGAGTACCTCCGAGTGAGGCTGTGCCCGAGATGATGGAGATGGCAACCAATGGCACCACCAACATCTTTATCAGTTGTATAAAGATAGTTCCAAGCGGCGCGAACATTGCCGCATCTTTGCCCATAACAGCACCCGCTATGATGCCCAAACACATAGCCACCACTATCCAAAATCCAAGGCTCTTTAATAGACGTTTCATTGTAGGAGAGTATAAAATTGTACTACAAAGTTATAAATAAATTTGAAAAGAGCAACAAAACAATAGAGGCTGGCAAAATCACCTTTCTGCCAACCTCTATCTCTCAATGAGGGATCAAACTATCGCCCCATCTTCTTATATTCGCCGGGCGTCATACCCGTAATACGCTTGAAATACTGCCCCATAAACGATGGGTTAGGGAAGTTGAGCGTATAGGAGATCTGCTGAATAGACATATCAGAGTAGCGCAGCATATTCTTTATCTCCAACGCTACAAACTCATCTATCCACTGATGCACCGACCTCCCCGTAAAGGAACGGATTACACGCGAGAGGTGCTTTGAGGAGATATTAATCTTCTCGGCATAAAACTCAACACTGCGCTGCTCGCGGAAGTTCTCTGCCAATAGTTTCAGAAGTCGCTCAAAATACTCACCGCTGCGATCCTTAACGCTTATACGATTTGATATATCCTCTCTTGTGTCTGCCACAACACCATACATCTTGTAGATGATTGAGCAGAAGAGGTGGCGCAGCGAGAGGTCTGCATATAGATTATCCTTGCTATTCAGATAATTGTGGTACAGTCCATCAAACATCATAGCGAGCCCCGTTCCCTGATGCGAACTCTCCACAACACGCGCTCCACGACACAATACCGTCATCATATTCACCAAGAAATTGGCGTTGATATTCATACTCGTCAGGAAGTCGTGTCCAAATACCAAGATGTAGAGTTCACTATCGACAACTGACTCAAATTTAAGTACCGAAGCCGAAGTCATCAACACCTTGCCCTGCGGTACAACATACTCGTCGGACTGTGCCGATAGGCGCACTTCGCCATTCGTGCAGACCACAATGACAACTGCGTCCATACGATATGGGCGTTGCAACAACTCCGCCAAGTGCGGTTTGCCCATCGTATTGACATAGAGCATAGCAGCACTATCGACTCTCACGAGTCTCATACCCTCAATGGCACCCACATTACCTCCAACAGAGTTGCTGCCTATGAAAATGTTTTGTTCCATAACTATCTTGTTTTTAGATTGGGAGAGTGTGGTACTACAATGTACCACCTACCTCCCACCAAAATGCGCGTACTCCGAGTTGAGGGTTGGCGGCATCAAGTTGGCGCAGTGCGTCAAACAGTTTCCAACAACGCTCATCGTCCGTAATGGAGAGTATCGCAGAGTTTAATATAGGCCACACATTGTCACCAAGGTGTGGGTCGCCCGTCTCTGTACCGCAACCCTGCACCTCCTCCCAAGAGGTGTAACCGCGAACTCCGAGTCGTGCCATTGTTGCCTGCACCTCCTCATAGAGGGCTTGGTCGCAGGCTATAAATATACCTTTCATAATCTACTATTCAATTTTAAGCATTCAACATTGCTGTCTCCTTTGCCACCTTCTTCGCTCTGCGCTTTTCGCCACGAAGGGCAAATACTGCAAACAATACAGGGATAAGGAAGAGTGTAATGAGTGTCGAGAACGAGAGTCCACACGCTACGGTCATACCGAGCGAGTTCCACATCTCGGCACCAACGCCCGTACCTACCGCCATTGGCACCATACCGAGTACGGTGGTCAGCGTGGTCATCAAGATTGGTCGCATACGAGAGCGTCCTGCCGCCACAGCAGCGTCA
>JAFXHB010000023.1 GCA_017536605.1 Alistipes sp. | reverse complement strand
GGTAGTCAAGAGGGCCACCTTCATACCACCTGCAACGAGTGCCGGGCTGATATCACCTGCTGCCTGAATCGAGTCGAACGACTGAACGAGACCAACCACGGTACCCATAAATCCGAGTGATGGAGAGAGCGAGATAAACAACGACAACCAGCCGAGACCCGACTCCAACTTACCGGTCTGAACCGAACCGTAAGATACAACTGCCTTCTCAACAGCATCAAGACCCTGATCGTAGCGGTCAAGACCCTGATAGTAGATAGAAGCGATAGGGCCCTTGGTGTTGCGGCAAACCTCTTTTGCTGCCTCAATACCACCCTCGTTCAAAGCAGCCTCAACGCTTGCTACGAACTTCTTTGTGTTGATTGAAGAGATACCAAGGTAGAGGATACGCTCAATAGCGATAGCCAAACCAAGTACCAATACGATAAGGATTGGAAGCATCCAGCCCCAACCACCTTCGAGGAACTTCTGCATCAAAACGCGGTGCATAGACTCACCCTCAATCTCATCTGCCTCAACAGCCTCAACAGCCTCAACAGCCTCGGTAGCCTCACCAGCCTCTACTTGCTCGGTTGCAGTCTGCTCTGCATTTGCAGTAGCGGCCTCCTGTGCGATTGCAGTGCTGAAAGTCATTGCAGCAACTGCCAAAACCAAAAATAATTTTTTCATAATTGTTTTTAATAAGTTAAAAATTTAGTTGTTTTTATGTTTTGTTCGTCAAAATTCCCCCGTTTTGGGTTATACCCAACGCCACGCGCCCGACACCAAAGAGGCGTCGCACACCACGTATAATATGCTAAAAATCAACGGCATACACCCAATAAAATGGGCAAAACCGCGCGAAAATCGGCATATTACAGTCCGAAATATAGACATTTTTTTTATTTTGTGCAAACCGCACCCCTCTATTTTTCCGCCATTTTTCCATACAAAAATGGTGTAAAGAGCCACCTTCATACCCTCTTTTCGTTGCGCACAACACTTGGCACTGTTTTGGCAATATGGGGGCGGTGATGAGAAGCATTATTATTCATTCGGAGGATAGCAATCTGCGCACCCTGCTTCGCGCTCTACTTGCATCAAGCGAGGTGGAGATTGTCGAGGCGCGGAGTCGCCAAGAATTGACAAAGAGGTGTCGCAACCACCGCTTTGACAAGGTCATAACCGACGATGTGAGAATGTTTATGAACGGGAGCGACATCATTGGCGAGATACGCCTCAAAGAGAGAAACACCCCCATAGTCGTCCTCTCACACGATGTGTCGGAACACTCCGTTCTCTCCCTCTTGGAGGAGGGTGTAACCGAATTCTTATCCCTCCCAATAGGGGTTGAACGTCTGCGAAAGAAGTTGATAAAGTAGCAAAATATGAACACCATTCTCTCGTTGTTGATGCCCACCGCATTTATCGTTGCAGCACTTCTTCGCAAGGGCTACTTCACACTTCAAGGTGAGTGGCAGCGGCGTTGTCTTTCGCGAGTTGTCAAGATGATTGAAAATGGAGAGGCGAGGCAGCAAAAGCCCATTTCACACCTACGACGCTTCCCGCCAAAGATTCTCTGCACCTCGCTTGACACCATTGTACACACTCTTCGCGGAGATACGACAGATGATGCCATACACTTGGGCGAGGCGTGCAACATCTCCTTCCACGCCATACTGCGCCGTCCCGACCACGCTATCGTCTATATTGCAAGAGTGGAGCGTCCGATAACCCTCTGTGAGGCGGCTCATCTAACCTCAACGCTCCTTGCAAACAACGCCCCGATGGCATACACGCCACTGCTCTCCTCTCGCAACCGCAATCTGCAACTCGTGGGGCTGCACCTCGTATATCACTTCGGCTTTGTCGATGCCGAACACCTGATTCAGCAGATGGTTGCCAACGGTGAGCCGACAATCTCGGAGTTGGCTCTGCATACGCTGTGCTCTATATGTGGCAATATGCGCACGCACAGGGTTGTTTCCCACTTTGAGGGGCTCTCCGAACACCGTCGCCTTGCGATAGTGCGCCACGCCGTACAATCTTGCTACTCACCACATAGTCTTGCCCATCTCCTCACCCGACAGGAACAACAGGAGTTTGAAGGGAGGGTATCATCTTACAAAAGTTCTATTCTATGCTCCTGATACTCCTTATCCTCTCGCCGATACTGCTTGTTTCGTCAATCTGCTACCTTCTTTTGTGGCACAAGGCGCATCGGGCAGAGATATCGTCGCCCCTCTACGAGAACGCGCTCTGCCATATCGGCATCACGATAGGTATTGAACGTCCAAAGCACCTCGCGCAAATCATCTCGGCATTAGATAGCCGCTACCCCCTATACGAGGTGGTGGTTGCTACCGACCTCGCCACCTCGCCAATCAACGACCTTATACAACGCTACCACCTCGTGAGGGTTAATGCCGAGCAACTCTTGTCGGGAACAGATGCACGCGGACTCTACCGTTCACACCACCGCCCGCATCAGCAGGTCGTGGTGGTGGACCTGCCCGACGGCTCTGCCACCTCACCCTACGAAGCGATAGAGCGTGTCGCCTCCTACCCCTATCTGCTCTCCCTCGCTTCGGGGGCTCTCCTATGCCACGACAGCGTAACCTATGCCGCCAACATTATCGCCTCCTACCCCCTTGATGAAGAGGTCTGCATTCGCTCCATTGTCGGGGCGCGGGTGTCGGTAGAGCCGATACACCCCTCAACGAGTGCGCGATTGGTCATCTCACCGCGCATACTCGCCTACTCTCACTCCCGTCGCATACCGCGTCTATGTGCTATGGCAGCCCTTATTGCGCCAATCATACCCATCTCAATCTCCATCGTTGCCAAAGAGGAGATTGCACTGTTGCCCGCTGTACTGATTATCATCATCGGGCTAATCGGAATATACCTTTCGTGTCGCATAGTAACCAAAAGGGGACTTTTTACAACCTTTGGGACAATAACGATAAATTTTTGTCGCTTTTTAGTTGAAGATATGCGGAACTTTTGCTATCTTTACAAAAAGTGTGAGGGGGTAGCACCTCCAAACGAGTTTGGCTCACTCCTCTCCGCCCACAAAGAGAAAACCTACAACTATGATAAAACAGATAAAGAGTTATCTTCTGCCACGCGCTATAAACGCCGCCATTCAAGCGGGAGCAGAGATTATGAAGGTGTACCAAAATAGCGACAACTACGACATCAGCATCAAGCGCAACAACACACCGCTAACCATCGCAGACCGCCTTGCACACAACAAAATCAAGGAGGTGCTGGGCGAGACACGTATTCCGATACTCTCGGAGGAGGGGCGCGAGATGCTCTACGAGGAGCGCAAGAATTGGGATATGTTCTGGTTGGTTGATCCCCTTGACGGCACGATAGAGTTTATAAAGCGAAACAACGAGTTTACGGTCAACATCGCACTGATGGCCGACAATGTCTGTGTCGCCTCGGTGGTCTATGTCCCATATCTGCAAAAGATCTATATTGCCGAGCAGGGCGACGGGGCATATTTGATTACCGACGTTGCGCCCGATAGCGGTGCCGAGTGGATAGAGTCCGATGTCGCCTCACGTCGTCAGAGGTTGCCTCTGCCGATTGAGCCAAGACCATTCCGCGTTGCCGTATCGCGCTCCCACCAGACCGCCGACACCGCCACCTACGTTGAGCAGATGCGCCGCGAACACCCCGACTTGGAGGTTGTGGAGCAGGGAAGTTCCTACAAGTTCTGCCTTATGGCGGAGGGTGTTATAGACTACTACCCTCGCACCACCGAGACCTATGAGTGGGATACGGCTGCCGCCGAGTTGGTGCTGATTGAGGCGGGAGGCGTTGTCCGCACACTACCCGACCACCGACCTCTGCTCTACAACAAGGAGGACCTGCACAACCCGTGGTTTGAGTGCCATCGGTTTAGGTAACCTCCCCAAAAGATAAAGTAAAAGAGCCTGTCTAAAATTCGTTAGACAGGCTCTTTTTGTCAGAAGTTGGATAACAAGAGTGATTTCAAGGCTCGCGAAGCCCGAAAAAGCGGAGTTTACTTGGCGTAAATGAGCATTTTGAGGGCGAGCACAACGCAGAAAGCACCTTGTTAGACAGCTTCTTTGTTACATCGTTGCCGTTGCTGCCACTGCCGCAGGTGAGGTACTCTCCGGTGTCGCTGTTGTCGGCTGACTCTTTGACTTTTTGCTCTTCTTCTCAATCGGCTGCATCGAGCGCATATACTTCGCCTTGCCGAGGTTGAAGCCTACACCCACATAGACATTCGCCGAGGAGAGCATCTTCGGTATCGCCATACCATTATATACCGCAAAGCGGGTATCTATAAAGTCTGCTCCGAGGAAGAGATTAAAGCCCGTAGGGTGAACATTCACCGCCCAACCAAACACTCCCGGCTCGTTACCGTTAAGGAAGGTGTGAGAGAAGGAGGTTGAGAGCCAGCGTCCGATACGGAAGTTCACCGATGCGGTGAGTTCTGTGCGTGTGTGGCTCTGGCAGAACTGTGTATGCGACAAGAGTCCAAAGGCGATATGGTTTTGGAGTATGTTATACTCGATACCTGCGTTGAGCGAGCAGTTCAAACGGGTAGTATAAGCACCCGTCGGAGCCGTCATCGTCGCTGCAAAGTTGTGATCCACCTTCGCCTCGTTGGTCGAAAGGTTGAAACCCTCATACATAAAGCCCGCATTACCCATAGCGTTGATTGTAGAGGCTCTGTTCCAGCGGATAAAACCGAGGTCATTCACACCCACCGAGACTTTAAGTTGGTCTTCAAGGAAGCGGAACTCAAAGCCGAAGTCCAAGCCCAAGCCCCAACTCTTGACGTTTTTGAGCATCTGGCGATAGTCGTTGTGGATAATGGTATCAAACGCAAGGTCTGAACCCGGCAGATAGTTCGGGTTGAAGATAGGTGAGTTAGCACGAATGTTACCCATCATTGAAGCCCTCACATACTCCTCGTTTACGTCCAAGTACATCTCATCTACACCCATAGAGATATCGGCGATACCGACCAAGCCCTTAACCCTAAAACCAAAGGTCATAAAGTCCTTCAACGGAATGGCAAAGCCCACCGCTGCTTCAAGGTATTCGCGGTTCGAGAGAGAGGTGTCGCCCAAGTCGTAATAGCCATTCGTAAGCCCCTTCAAGGCGGTGAACATATCCTTTGAGAGTGTTACCTCCGAGGTGGAGCGCAGATTTAGACCAAAACTCCAAAAGAGTTTGTCTGTATGCGCACCAAAGCCAAGTAGGGTGGTTGTAAGATTTGCATTTATCCTACCCTTGTTGCCCAACTGCTTCAAGAACTCATCGGCAGTAACCTTGCTACTCATAAAGGTATGCACCTGACCGTCGCGCTGATAGAAGAGGTTGTTTACCGAGAAGTAGTTGTTGCTCACATTTACCCCCAAGCCACCCACTCCGGGTATAACCTGCAAGTAGCCTCGCGTTGGAGCCAACGCAGCATTCATCTCGGTACGGAAGTATGAGCCCTCCATAAAGTAGGCGGTACGCATCTGCGCCACAGAGGTCGCTACACCACCCACAACTGCCAAAAGTATAATCAAAAATCTTCTCATAGCCTACTCCTCCTTTGTCGTTGAGCCCAACAACTCTACAATATCTATCGAAAGTCCGTCGCGCAGTCGCAGTTTCAGTTTTCCTTTGAGGAATTGCGACTTATTCAGCGTTGCCGACTCCTGCTCGGTGTTGCAAATCGTAAACTTGAAGCGCAGACCATCTACCTTCTGCAAACTTTCAAGCGACTTGCTCTCGCCGAGGTCAAAGTTCAACACCACATTTGAGGTTCGCTGCTCGCCATACTCCGGAGTATAGCCCTTAATCACACACTCCTCGATGTTCAACTTCGCATCTATGCCGTCGGTGGTGCCATTCTCGTTTATCAACTCGGCGGTTACTATCATATCAAACGGAATGTTTGTACCAATCTCCGCCAAGAGGCTCACATCATTTACTGTAAGACCATTCACTGCCGAGCCAATCTCCTTGAAGGTTGCATTCAAGCCGTCCGCCTTACTCTCGTAGGAGATGTTGAGCGCACCGTCAAACGTAAGTGGCAACAAGACCTCATATTGGTAGTCTATTTTTACACCATTCTCAATGTTGGCGAGGTCAAAAGAGTTCAACTCCTCCTTGTTGCTGACCACGTGGATATCGGCAAGAATCTTTGCAGGGATACCCCCTTCAAGAATCTTTGACAACTCCTCCATCGCCACGAATGTAACGCCCTCGCCCTTATACGCTGCCTCGTTCTTTGGCGTTGAGAGGACTATGGTGGTAGGTCCGCTCTTGGCGATAGGTGCTGTCGGCGACTCTATCTCCGAGAAGGTGTTACCCGCAGCATCTATAAGTTTCAACTTCGCCGAGGCGTAGAGTGGAATACCCGATGTATTTTCGGCAACCTTAACCTTCAACACAGGATTAACCGTGAGCGCACCAATATCTATCTTCAAATCCGACAACTCTCCCAGATCAACCGACATCGCCTCTGCCGACATTCCAAAGTCCAAGTTGCCCTTGAAGGTGGTAAACTTGATATCATCAACCGCAATATCTATCTTCACCGAGGCGGTGTTCGCCTGCGAGAGGTTGATATTCTCGCCACTCTTGATAGCCACGCTACCCGTTACCGGGAACGACTGCGAGATTGTCATCTCGCCATCTACAACCGGCGGGAGGTTTTGCAGAGCATCAAACTCCACAACCTTCGTGATGGCGGTTGAGGTGTCCCAATCCTCCTTCACGACCAAGAGGTAGTCGCCATTCTCGCTCTTTTGTACTAAACCGGCATCGAGAGTTGCCTGCGTCGGGCGCAACAACTTGCCGAGATTTACGGCGATATCGACAGCGAGTTCCTTCACAGGGAACGATGCGCCATTTGCCGCCACCGAGAAGGCAAATGAAACAGGCTTCGTCGTATCTGCCGCGTTGCGAATACCCACCTCCTCAACAGATACCAACTGCGACGGGAGTTCTATCGTATGCGACAACTTCGGAAGTTGGTCTTCAAGGTTGAAGTCAAACGCCTCGCTCGAAACGGTCTTCACAACCGAGTTTGCGGTATCTATCGTCAGATTGGTCTCCGCCACGCTGACCACAATATGCACATTCGGACTCTTCGGGATAAAGCGCGACAACATTATCGCGTGTCCGTTCAGGTTGCTCAAATCGAGCGACACAACAGCCTCGCTATCCAATACAAGTTGTCCGTTCTCCTGCTTGCAGGTTGTAGTGTCTGTGGCATCTATATATTTGAGTTGGAGGGCTACACCCTGCTCCAACTGTCGTATAGTGGTCAAGATAGTATTATCGGCAGATGGCTTCATCGTGGCGTTGCTCACAACATCAAAGTGCATACACGATGGCATCTTCAACTCCAAGCCCATATCCACGTCTAACCACTCCAAGCCTGTCATTTTAAGCGTTATAGGAGCGTCGGAGAAGGCCGCCTTCTCAATCGTGATACTGCTATTCAAACCATTAAGCGAGTAGCATATCGGCGTGGTTGCAGGTGCAACATCAAAGTCCTGTATAATCACCTCAACGTCCTTGTACTCCGGATCCGACAAGATGGTAAACTTCGGAGGTGCCGACATATTGTAGGTGCCCGGCACAAGTGCGAGGTTGAGCGCAACGTCGTAGGTAATATCGTCTTTAATCGGAAGAATACCATTCGTAAGTTCGCGACCTCCATAATCTATCTTGTGCAGGTAGGCAAGCACCTTCACGCTACGCTGCCTCTCGGCGACGGTGATACTCTTTGAGATGATGTTGTGGGTGGCAAGCGGGTAGTCCACACCACTCTCGTCGCGCAGATAGTAACCCTGCGGGAAGTTTACCTTAATATCAAGGGTACCTCCACCGTTAATATCGGTCATTCCGTTCAGGTCAAAGTCTATCTCTATCGGTGCGCCAAACGGGTGTTTGTCGCAGCCGAACTCCACAAAGTCCACATACTTAATCTCCTTCAAGACGGTAATCTCCGCCTCAAAGTGAGTTGCATCTTGGTGTGTGATATTCAACTTGGCAAGGTCGGGGTTTATCGCCAGCATCGCTTCGGTCAGCGCACCGCTACCCGAGATTGGCAAGCCAGACACCAACTCGTGCTGTACATCTATCTTTGCCACATCCACCGCACTACCAATAGCCGGATAGTCTATCGGGAAGTCGATTTTGATTGGGCTCAAATACAACTCCGACGGCAATTCGGGCGCGGAGAAGGTGATAGGTTGCATCACAGGCGACAAGTCCTTGATGGTTGGGATTGTAATCGCCCCCATTGAGAACTGCTCATACTTGTCGGGGTTCTCTCCATACGAGGTGTACTTGATAAGATAATCTCCCGCTTCGTTGGTCTTAACCACATCGCCCTCGGTCAAGAGTTTCTCGACATAGATCGGATCAAGAGTCGCCAGCGGCAATACCAACTCCTCTCCGCCGACAGTTACATCACCGGAGAGATTGCCAAGATCAAAATCTCTATCAACACAACTGCATAGTGCAACCAAGCATACAGATAGAATAATGGCTAACTTTTTCATACCGCACTATTTTTGATAAATTATTTACTAATAAAGGATTGTCTTCACAAAGATATACATAATTATATAAAATTGCGACTTTTTCATAGAAAAAAACTATCTTTGGGGTGGAAATTATGGACAAAACGGAGAATATCACGCTTAAAGAGCAGGTTGCAATGCTTCCTCTGTTGCCCGGCTGCTACCTCTTTGAGAATAGCAAAGGGGAGGTAATCTATGTGGGTAAGGCAAAGCGTCTGCGCAACCGTGTTCGCTCCTACTTCGTGGATAGCAAGGAACACTCGGCAAAGGTGCGCGTGATGGTGCGCCAGATAGCCTCTATGCGCCATATTGTTGTTGATAGCGAGACCGATGCGCTGCTGCTTGAAAACTCGCTTATCAAGACGTTGCAGCCACGATACAATATACTTCTTAAAGATGACAAGAGTTATCCGTGGATAGCCGTTACCGCCGAGGAGTTTCCGCGCGTCATCTCCACCCGTCGCCTCGTGAAGGACGGCACGCAATACTTTGGTCCATACGGCTCTCTTACGGCACAGAAGGCTGTTTTAGAGTTTATTCGCGAGACGATTCCTCTCCGTACCTGTCGCCAAAAGATGAGCGAGGAGAGTATCAAAAACGGCAAACACGCCCTCTGCTTGGAGTATCACATAGATAACTGCAAAGGCCCCTGCACCGCCCGCTGCTCGCGCGAGGAGTACCTCGGATATGTAGCACTCGCAACATCTATCTTGAAGGGCGACCTTCGCTCGGTGCGCACCTACCTTGAAGGGGAGATGATGCGCGAGGCGAAGGCTTATCGCTTTGAGGCGGCACTCCGCTATAAGGCTCGCTTGGAGGCTCTTGAACGCTATTCAAGTCGCTCGGTTATCGTAAGTGCGAAGATTGGCGATGTGGATTGCTTCTCGCTCCTCGTTGATGGCGATGAGGCCTATTGCAACTTCCTCCGCCTCCGCAACGGCTCCATAATCGCCGTACATACCGCCACCCTCTCGGTGGGTATCGCAAGCGATGAGCAGTCGTTGATAACGCTCGGTATTCAACATATCGTTGAGAATATCGCCCACCAACTCTCCGACGAGGTTTTGGTGTCGCACCTCCCTCACGAGGAGTTGTTCGCAGGCACGCGCTTTACCGTGCCGAAGCGAGGCGAGAAGCGCGAACTTATAGAGTTTTCGCTACGCTCGGCAAAGATGACTCGTGCCGAAAGGCTCAAAAACTTGGAGATACACAACCCCAACCATCATACAGACCGCCTTATGGAGGCGATGCGCAAAGAGTTGCGCTTGGAGCGCGAGCCTCGCCACATAGAGTGCTTCGATAACTCCAACTTGCAGGGTACAAACCCGGTCGCTTCGTGTGTCGTGTTCCGCGACGGAAAGCCCTCGCGCAAGGAGTATCGCCACTTCAACATCAAGACCGTAGTCGGACCAGACGACTTCGCCTCAATGCAGGAGATTCTCACCCGCCGATATACCCGACTCCTCAACGAGGGGGCAGAACTCCCCGACCTAATTGTGGTAGATGGTGGCAAGGGGCAACTTTCAAGTGCCTATGCCGTATTGGAGTCGCTCGGTATCGCCGACAAGGTTCCAATCGTCGGCTTGGCAAAGCGATTGGAGGAGGTCTTCTACCCGAATGACCCTCTGCCATACTATTTAAGCCGCACGGGAGAGCCGTTGAAGGTTATCTGCCATATCCGCGATGAGGCGCACCGCTTCGGCATCACCCACCACCGTAACCGCCGTAGCAAGAACTTTATATCCAACGAGTTGGAGCATATTGAAGGTATTGGCAAGAAGAGCGTAACCGACCTCCTCTCCACCTTCCGCACGATGTCCAACATTCGTAAAGCCTCGCTTGAAGATATAGCAAAGGTGGTCGGCACAGCACGCGCCAAACGTATCAAGGAGTACCTTGATAACCAGAAGTAGTATATTTGGGGCTTACTCTTTGAGGGTTGAGAACTCGCGGTAGGTTTCGCTTCCCTTGGCAGGGGCGAGGACAAAATAGACCTCAACGCTATCGCGCAACTGCTCCGCCAACGCCTTCGCCTCCTCTTCGCCCGACGCCATAAACATCGTAGCCAGCGCATCTGCCACCGCACAACGCGGCGCAATCACCGTAGCCGAGAGGAGCGATGTGGTTTGCGAGTGTCCCGTAGCGGGGTTGAGTGTATGAGATATGCGCTCTCCCTTATCATTGTAGTAGAAGCGGCGATAGTTTCCCGATGTTGCAAGCGAGCGTCCCGAGATACGAACAACACTCTGCTGATACTTGCCCGGCTCGTAGTTGGCATCGTGCGGAGAGTCCACACCCACACGCCACGCCACACCCTTGGCATTGACACCCTTTGAGCGAATCTCGCCACCGACCTCTACGATATAGTTCTTGCAGCCCTCGCTCTCCAACCACTCGGCAATCATATCGACAACATAACCCTTTGCCACGGAGTTAAGGTCAAGTTGCAATCGCTCATCCTCCTTAACGATGCGGTTACCCTCAACCCTAAACTTCGAGAAGCCGACAAACTGCAACAGCGAGTCTATATTCGGACTCTTCTCGCGCTCTTTTGCCGCAAAGCCGTAGGCATCAACCAGCGGCTTAACCGTAATGTCATACTGCGCCGAGAGGGCATTCACCTTTCGGGCAATCTCTATGTTGTTCAGGATATGTCTATCCGCCTCGTCGGTTGCGTTGCTGTTGATGCGCGAGAGGAGCGACTGCGGGTTGAAGATTGACATCGAATTATTCGCCTCTTCGTTGATATGCAACATTTTTGCATACACCTCCTCCGTAGTCATATCTGTCTCGGCAACAATATGATAGGTCGTACCCAGCATCGCGCCGTCGGTAGTCTTGTAGGTGGTGCCATTTGTGCAGCCACACACCACCAAAAGCACCAAAACAAGTGCTATTACACCTCTACTTTTCATCTCTATTTGCGTTTTCTCTTCTCAACAACAACGCCTCGGCATCTTTGACCGAATAGCGACACCAATCGTAGAGCCTTCTAACCTTCGGCTCCTCCTCCATCTGCCACTCTTTGCACTCCAATCTCATTCGCTCCGAGAGCATATATATCAAAATCGCCGCCGAAGCCGAGACATTCAGGCTATCGACCATACCGCACATCGGTATCTGCAAGTATTCGTCGGCCTCTGCCAGCACCTCGTCCGAGACACCCGTCTTCTCCGTGCCGAAGACCAAGGCAAATTTACCCTTCGTAACATCAAAGGTTTCGGGGGTACAACTCTTGTGGTGAGGAGTGGTGGCAACGATGCGGTAGCCCTCCTTGCGGAGTGCATCAAGAGCCTCGCGCGTGGTGGCGTGGTGGTGAATATCTATCCACTTATCTGTGCCGAGAGCGATATTCAGTGTCGGCAAAAAGGGGCATAACTCCTCCACAGTGTGTATATTCTGCACTCCAAACGCCTCGCAGTGGCGAACTATCGCGCTCGCATTTTGGGCGTGAAACATATTCTCGGTAAGCACCGTAATATACTCGGTACGCATATCAAGAGCGCGACACAGCGTTGCAAAACGCTCCTCCAACATAAAGGAGGAGAGGTACTCTATACGACTGCGACACTCCTCAATGGAGAGGTTATTTTCGGTATTTGTCATCTTCATCAAGTATCTTCAAGTAACTCTCGTAGCGCGAGAAGGCTATATCTCCACTCTTCACAGCCTCCATAACGGCACAGTGTGGCTCGTGGGTGTGGGTGCAGTTGAAGAAGCGGCACTCGCCCGCGCGACCAATCATCTCCGGAAAGTAGTGCCACAACTCGTCGTCCTCAATATCTATCAACCCAAAGCCCTTCACGCCGGGGGTATCTATAACAAAGCCCCCCGCCACGCGATACATCGTGGAGAAGGTGGTGGTATGCTTGCCCTTATGGAAACTCTCTGAAATCTCGCCCGTGCGAATATCTATCGTCGGGTCTATCGCTCGTACAAGGGTTGATTTGCCGACACCGGAGTTGCCCGACAGAAGGGTTGTCTTGCCCTCCAACATCGCCTTCACGCGCTCCACGCCGACACCCTCGGTGGCGGATATATCTATAACCTCGTAGCCGATACCCTCATATATGCGGTGGAACTCCTCAACCGCCTCCGAAGCCTCGCCCAGAAGGTCAATCTTCGCCAAGAGAATGGTTACAGGGACCTTGTACGCCTCGCACGTAACCAAGAAGCGGTCTATAAATTCGGGTGCAGTATATGGCTCGGCAAGGGTTACAACCAGCATCGCACGGTCTATATTCGCGGCGATGATATGCGACTCCTTCGAGAGGTTGGAGGCGCGACGGATAATGTAGTTCCTGCGTGGCTCAATATCGGTAATCAACCACTCGCCATCGTCGCCCGCAAAGCAAGTTACAACGTCGCCCACGACTATCGGGTTTGTGGAGCGCACACCGCGCAGACGGAGTTTTCCGCGCATTCTCGCTCGCAGAATCTCCCCCTCGTGTAACACCTCGTACCAACTGCCTGTGGCACGCATCACCAAAGCCGAAATCGTCATAGCACTACATATTGTTTATGACCGCCTCCTTTGCCACCACAAGGTACTCAAAGACCGGTGCAGCAATTTTGCATACCGGCTCAAAGGTGTAGGAGGTGGTTATATATGATGGTTCAATGAATTGCAGGTGAGTGTTGAGGCTCTTGACCGAGATAAATATCATCGCCAAGACCGCCAGCCCTTTTAGCAACGAGAAGAGAATGCCGAGCAGAGTGTTCACCCATTTCAGTCCGACAAATTTCAGCACCCCGCGCAGAAACCACGCCACAACATTTGACACCACAACCGCCAAGACGAAAATTATCAGGAAGCCTGCAATCGCCGCAAAGCGTTGGTCTATGCCACACAACACCCCCACGTCAGCACCATATCGCAGAGCCAACACCGCGCCGACAACAATGCCGAGCAACGACAAGAACTGCGACACAAATCCGCTGCGCCAACCGACAACCACTGCCCAAATAAAAACCAAGATGGTTATAATGTCAAAAAAATTCATCGCTAAATGCCGAAATATCCGCACGAAGTTAGCAATTTATTTGACAATTTCCTATCTTTGCGCTAACAATAGTATCATTATGAGGATTTTTTTACTCTTTATAGCCCTGCTCTTTGGAGCAATATCAACCCTTTCGGCACGCGAGATTTATGTGTTGAATAATGATTGGCAGTTCTTCTTCAAGGAGGAGAATTCGAGCGACTTTGCCCGCAATATCACCCTGCCGCACACGTGGAACACGGATATTCCGACCAACAGCAACATCTATCTGCAAACCACCGCCAACTATAAGCGTACGCTCCATATCCCTGCCGAGTGGAGGGGTAAGCGTCTTTTCCTACGCTTCAAGGGGGTGCAGAGCGTAGCCGATGTATTCCTCAACGGACAACATATCGGCAACCACCACGGAGGCTACACGGCTTTCTCGTTTGAGATTACCAAGAGCGTCAATTACGGAGGCGACAACATACTCCTTGTGGCGGTAAGCAACGCCTACCGCAACGACGTGCTGCCAACATCTACCGACCAAAACACCTATGGCGGTATCTACCGTGATGTGGAACTCTTGGTTACCGAGCCAACGACCGTTTCGCCACTCTACTACGGCACCGACGGCGTACTCGTACACCAAATCTCCGTAACGAAGGAGCGCGTGGAGGGGCGTGTGGATATCGCCCTGCTCGGCAAGAGGGATAGCAGTTGCAATGTGATTGTCGATATCATCGCACCCGACGGATATGTATCGCTCACGAAGCACGTTAAGGCGAAGATAGACGGCAAATTGCTCTCCGTGCCATTCGTGATAAATAACCCCGAACTCTGGTCGCCGGCACAACCAAGCCTCTACAAGGTGCAGGTCTCCGTCGGCAATGAGGAGGTGGAGGTTTGTACCGGCTTCCGAGATATTGAGGTCTCGGCAGAGCGCAAGTTTATGATTAACGGGCGTCGCCTACGTGTTCACGGCGTAAATCTCCAACACGATAGGGGCGCAAGGGGCAACGCTTGGAAACAACGACACTACAACGAAGACCTCGCCCTAATCAGAGAGATGGGAGCAAATGCAATACGCTCGGTGGTTGGACCTCACGCGCAACACCTCTACAACGAGTGCGACCGCCTCGGCGTGGTGGCGTGGGTGGATATTCCGTTTGTACGCTCCCCATTTTTTAGCGACATCTCCTTCTACAACACCCCTCGCTTCAAGGAGAATGGAGAGTTGCAGTTGCGCGAGATTATCCTCCAAAACCTCAACCACCCGTCGGTGGTTATGTGGGGTATCTTCTCGCATCTGCGAGGCAACGACGATACGATGCTGGGATATATTCGCCACCTAAACACAACGGCAAAGCGTTTGGACGGCTCACGTCCTACGGTGGCGTGCAGCAACCAAGATGGAGATATAAACTTTATCACCGACCTTATCGTATGGCAACAGTCCATCGGTTGGGAGAGGGGTAACATCTCCGACTTGGAGGTGTGGCAGGAGGCTCTGCGCTCCGGCTGGGCCTCTCTCCGTCAGGGTGTCTGCTATGGCGAGGGTAGCACCACCAGCCGCTACGGCAATAGCGATATGCTCGTGCAGGGTACACGGCGCGTATCTCCACGCTGGCAGACTCAACTCCACGAGGGGTATGCCCAATATATTGACGGCGACCTCTTCTGGGGTATCTGGGTAAACTCTATGTTCGACTACGGCTCGGTGCGCTATACACAGGGTACTCGCAACTGTGGCGTGGTGGCGATAGACCACCGCACACGCAAAGATGCCTTCTACCTCTACAAGTCGTTGTGGAATAAGCGAGTGCCAACGCTCCGCATCACGGGTAAGGCGGTGGATATTCGCTCCTCGGAGCGACAGGTCTTTACGCTCTACTCCTCAACGGGTAAGCCTGTATTTATGATAAATGGAGATACCGTAGCCGTCAGAAACATCGGCAGAACAATCTATCGTACCGACACACTCACGCTACGTGGCAACAATCGTCTTCTGCTTCGCGCAGGAGATAAGAGCGACTCTATGTCGCTTACAATCGGCAACTATTTAAGACGGCAATAGCCTCACGCCCCTCACACATCAAGAGGTCAAGCATTGAGGCGTTCTCAATAAAGGGAACCCTATCCATAAAGGGTTGGAAGTATTCGGGGGAGCAGAAATTCTGTTCCCTCTTTTTGTCGCGCAGGTCGATAAACTCCTCGCAGGGAGAGATGTATATCTCGGAGGTGCGATGTTGAGGCTCAATGCCCAAGAGGGCAAACTCCGTAGAGAGTATTTCGCGGTTGAAGTCTATCAAGAATCGCCACTCCCTCTCGTAGAAGGGGGCAATTCGGTCTGCAACATAGTCAAAATATGGGGTTGAGCGATATGCCGAACGGATAGCCACCCAATGTTGGTGTTGCCAACGTTTGGAGTAGTCTATGCACATATCGCGCATCGGCGTTCTTGGACGATTTGCCTTGCACAACGGCACAGTAAGCACCATAGCCCCCTGCGGAGTCGTTATGGTGGTGCGGTTGCGCTCCGAGCGTTTCACATAGTTCTCGCCGAGGTCAATCACAACATCCGCGCCACCCTGAACAAGGTGTGCAAAATACTCCACGCTACCCCAATATGCCGACGGCAAGATAACCATATCCCCTAAAACTTTGCCACAAAAGTAGTAATTAAACTCAACACTCACAAATAGTACGGGGGAGATTTGACAACCGCCCCCGTATAGATATAGATGTGTCGTGATATGCGTTAGTTTGCCGAAGCCTCATCACCCCAAGGCAAATTGTCAAGGCTTATACCCTTTGCCAGGCGAAGACCGCAACGCTGAACACTCTCCACCGGAAGGTGTGAACGGAACGATACGCGACAGCCCACAGCATTGTCGGCACAACTGCCACCTCGCAATACGTGATGAGAGCCCTTTGATGGTCCCTTCGGGTTGGCTTGCGCAGCATTTGGGTAGGTGCCATACCAATCGAATACCCACTCGGCAACATTGCCCGACATATCATAGATGCCGAGGTCGTTAGGACGCTTTGTACCTACGGGTTGGATTGCCCCCTTTGCATTTCCTGCGTACCAAGCGAACTTATCCACATTCTCGCCACCACTAAACAGGCTTCCCGAACTCTCACGACCACCACGTGCCGCATACTCCCACTCCGCCTCGGTTGGCAGGCGATAGTTCTCGCCCGTAATGGCGTTGAGGCGTGCTATAAAGGCTTGCGCCTGCTCCCACGTGAGATTATCAACAGGGAGATTCTCCCCCTTCACGCTGCTTGGATTTGCCGCCTCACCCATAACTGCCGTATAGAGTTTCTGGGTAACCTCGTGCTTACCGATAAAGAATGTTGAGAGGGTTACCGGGTGTGCCGGAAACTCATCGGGGCGCGGTGCAAGGAGGCTGTTCGGGTCTTGAACACCATCTTCGCCCAACTCAAAGGCGAGTTGCCCCATCATAAAAGTATCGCCCTCAACAAGTATCATCTGCTCACCAAGCATCGCCTTAATCTCGGCTGCATTTTGAGCATAAGTGGTTGTCATAGAGAAGAATGGCACACACAGCGCACATATCAATAGTCGTAAGTGTTTCATATTGGTATAGGTTTTAATGGTTACTTTCTCTATATATAGACACCTTTTAGGGCAAAAGGTTAAATCTGCCTACTCCTCCGGAGCAAACATCGGGTCCCAAGCAGGCAACAGGATAGGCTTCTGGTTGAGCATATCGAGGATATCCTGCGGAACATACTTGCGCTCCACAACAAGGCGGAACATATACTCGTTGAACCACTCGTCGGTCATAATCAGGTTGCCCTTATAGCCCGACTTCGCGCCCCAACTATTCTCCACCATCCACTTGCGGGGCTTGCCCTCTTTGTCCAAATCCACCGCAATAAGTGTCATCGCGTGCGAAGAGCCGCTGGCGTGAGTCATCACGCGCTCGCGCTTATTCATCGGGAAGGAGGTGTTGAAGAGCGACTCGTAATCAAAGTTAGCCAAGTCAAGCGTACCCTTTTTGCGGTCAAGGAACTTTCCCACGTCGCACGAGAAGTACATCGCCGTATTATCCTTAATGGAGGCTATCGCCATCTCCTTAACGCGCTCAATAGGGAGGTTGATGTAGAGCCAATTTTCGCCGTCATAGACGTGGCGGTCATACTCTATCTCGTAAACCTTGCCATACTCACGGGTAGGGTCATTCATTATCATTATGTAATTCTGCTCCAACTCCTCGCCTATATACTTGTCGTAGAATGCCTTTGGGGTATATCGCTCGGTAGAGATTACTTCACCCTTACGATTGCGGTGCGTCCACTCAAACTCGGTTGGCGGAACACCAAGACACTCCACCAAGATACGGTAAATCTCGGTCAGTTGCTCCACCTTCAACGCAGCGGCAGCCTTGTCGCTCTTGGCAGCACGAAGGGCGAGTCCATACTCACGCAGTTTGAGCGAGAGGATAGTGCGCATATTGCGGGTGTTGTTGCTCTGGAATGTTTCGGGCATCGCCTCCTTCGGCACTGCGCCATACTTCATCACGAGGTTTGACACCCCCGTAAACTGTCCGCCGTCGCCAATCGGGTGGGCAAACAACCAATCAACCTTGCGCTCCTCAAATGCCAGCGAGCGTGTGTCAATAACGGCTTGCAGAAAGAGGTTTGACTTCTCCAACAGGTCGTAGAACGAGAGGTAGTTCTGCGAAAACTCGAACTGCGAGAGGTTGTGTTTCTCTATCATCTTGGCACGCAACACGTTCAACCCCGTAAAGAGCCAGCAGCGTCCCGACGACTTCTGGTCTGTAATACCCTTTGTCTTTACGCGGTGCGAGAAGTGTGTGTCGCACATCGCAAGGTTGTCGCCGTTTATGGCAAGTGTTGCGATAGAGGTTGATGCGAGTGCATTCTTTATCGCCTTCTGCTCGGCAGATGCGGTATATCCACTCTTAATTTTTTCGAGCATCTTCGCGTCGATGCCACCCCCGTTTTGTTGGGCCGATACCACTCCTATCGCGGTAATAGCCAATAATGTTGTTGTAAAAAATTTCTTCATAAATATCCTATTTTGTACAAATATAATGATTTTTATCTATCTTTGCAATAAATATAAATGTTATTATGAAAAGATTTTTACAATTCGCACTTCTTCTAACGACACTTTTTATCGCGGTGTCGTGTGGGGAAAAGTGGGGTGAGAACGAGGAGATTACAATCTCGGCCACCACAACAGGCTTTGAAATTGACGGCAACAAGACCACTGCTACGTGGGGTTCTCACGAGCGCATCGCCCTCTTTTCGTCTGCCTACCATATCCCAGCATCATTTGTTATGGTGTCGGGGGGCAACACCTCAAAGGCCTCTTTTCGCGGAACTATTACCACACAACCAGAGTATGTCGGCGTAAGACCTGCATCGAGTTTGGGCAAGACGACCTCGCAAACCTTCGCCTTCTCAACCTCTACCCCGTTTATCTCTTTGGATATAGAGCAGTTGAACGAAGATGTGCCACAATTCGGAGTCGGTAGCGGAAAGTCGGGAATAGAGTTTAGCCCCGTTTTTGGTGCGATAGAGATTCCTCTCACGCTCAACAATACGGTTGATGTGGAGTGTATCAGCATCTCGCTTGCAGATAGCGGACACCCGTTCTATGGCGACTTCGTGTACCGATTCACAACCGACAAAATATCTTCAAGCAATGGTACCTACGTCGCCGAGAAGAGGTTCTTCCCTGCAATCCAGTTGGGAACATCGGGAACTTCGCTCTTTATCGCTCTGCCACAGGGTTTATATAACAACATAAGCCTCTCCTTCCCGGGTTATAGCGATACCGACAACTACCTCATTGAGGCCAGTGGCTTTAAGGTTCAGCGAGGCTGTGTTACCAAGTTGAACCCCGTTATCGGAAGTCTGCCTCGTATTATCGGAAATTGGCAACTTACTGCATTCTGCGGTACAGAGGCCGATATAGACGTAGTTCTATCGTTGAATGACAACAACACCTTCACGCTCTATCAGCGTTCGGGTACAATGGCATACAGCGTCTTCATCGGCTCTTGGGCATACAACGGCATCGACAAGATTCTCTCCGGCAGATACTCCGACGGAACAAGTTGGGCTGCAAGTTATTATGTCGATTTGAGCGGCGACTCGCTCAAACTTACCAATACGAATAAGTCCGACGAGGTGTCCGAGTATAAGAAGGTTGATGCGGCTCCTAATGTATCGGCAAAAGGCAGTCGTGCCTCAAATGTTAAACCAATCTTGTAATGTGATATGGCTATGAAAAATTTTAGATATATATCTCTCTTCTCGGCTTGCGCCCTTATGTTGGCAGGGTGTACTGCCGACCTTGATAACTCTTCGATTGATTTTGAGAATGAAGGCAACATAAGCACCAAAATCTTGAACACCTCCGCAAATAGCGACAAGGGCTCTATCCTTGTTCGCTTCAACGACACCGCCGAGCGCACTCTGGCTTCACGCGCCATCTTGGGTGGTGCAACTCGCTCCGGAGTGTTGGGTGTCGATGCCATACTTGACGATATCGGCGGCTACTCGGTTGAGCCCGTCTTTATCATCAACGACCAGACCCGCGAGAAGGTTATGGAGATGGGGTTGCACCTCTGGTATGTCCTCCACTTTGAGGAGGGCACAGACCTTGACCGCGTGGCGGCCCGCCTTGCCAAGGTTGGCGAGGTTGAGCGTGTGCAGTTCAACGAGAAGATTGTGCGCAGATACAATCCGCGAAGTGAATCCGTTGGCAACAAGGTAACCTCCATTAAGGCTGCCACCGCCACTCGCACCTCTTCCAGCGAGGAGATTCCGTTTACGGACGGCTACAAACGCTATCTTTGGGGACTCAACAACCAAGGCACCAACTCCTACGTTCAAGAGGCAACCGTCGAGGCAGACGTAAATGCCTTGCCTGCGTGGAAACTCTGCACGGGCGACCCCTCTATCATCGTAGCGGTGGTTGATGAGGGTGTGATGTACTCACACGAAGACCTCGCTGCCAACTACCTTATCAACTTCACCGAGCAGTCTGGTAGAGCAGGTGTTGATGACGATGGCAACGGCTATGTTGATGATGTATATGGCTACAACTTCGCGGGTACCCCTTCAAACAATATCTCGTGGAGCGGTAGAAATGATAGCGGACACGGAACACACGTGGCGGGTATCGTGGCGGCTGTGAACAACAACCGAGCAGGCATCAGCAGTATCGCAGGTGGCGATGGCTCAAACAATGGCGTTAAGGTCTTCTCCATACAGATTTTTGACGACGAGAATGGCTCTACTATCAGCAACACAGCGAAGGCTATGCAGTATGCGGCAATTCGTGGCGCACACATTATGCAGTGCAGTTGGGGCTACGAATCGGGGGCTTTCCGAAACGACAACGCATATAAGAGTTATTATGGTGGAGTAGAGATGGAGGCTATCGACTACTTTATCAAGAATGGCGGTAGCGCAAACGGTCCTATCACGGGCGGTTTGGCAATCTTTGCAGCGGGTAATGAGATGGGTTCAATTCCGGGATACCCTGCCGCATACAAGAATTGTATTGCAGTAACATCTATCGGACCGGCGTTAAAACCTGCCTACTATACAAACTATGGTAAAGGCTCCGATATCGGCGCACCGGGTGGAGATATGCTCTACGACTACGGAGGTATTCTCTCAACGGTTCCACCACAGCACTCCTCGCTGACAGATGCCGATACCAACCAGAAGATTCCTTACGACTTCTTCCAAGGAACCTCTATGGCTTGTCCTATGGTTTCGGGTGTTGCAGCGTTAGGACTCTCGTATGCGAAGAGACTCGGCAAGAGTTATACCGCCGACGAGTTCCGTTCAATGCTTATCTCTGCCACCAATAAATTTGACCCATTCTTCACGGGTAGCATATCTTTCACCGATGATAAGGGCCACCACACGCTAAACTTCGCAGATTATATCGGACAGATGGGTGCGGGATATATTGACGCATATAAGTTGTTGTTGCAGGTTGAGGGTACTCCATTCTTTACCATTAAGACCAACACCTCAACAACACTCAGCCTCGCACCTATATTTGGAGAGGGCGTTGATCGCTTGGCTTTGCACTCGTTGGAGATATCCACCGAGGATAAAATTGCGGCGGGTGTTACCTCTTGCACCTACACTAACGGCAAATTGACCATAAAGTGTACCAAGTCGGGCTGTGCAACCGTTTCGTTGTCGCTCCTTGTTGGTGGTAACAACATCAACGAGAGTGCCAACCCTGCCCCAACGGTTATCACCAAACGTTTTGTGGTGATTTCCAAGGAGGAGAAGGCCGGCAACGGCGGCTGGTTATAGCAAGATAGCGAGCAAGTTATGGCGGTGTCTTCGCGTGAGGCACCGCCTTTTTTGTGTCGCATAGTCGAGTTTATCGTCGCCATAAAGGATAAAAAAGCGTAAAAGAGTGGTACAAATTTTGTAATTTCAAAAAAAGTTTATACTTTTGCCAACGAAATCAACCACGATGTGGTATTTATGGTCTGATGGCCGAGTGGCTAGGCAGAGGTCTGCAAAACCTCGTACAGCGGTTCGAATCCGCTTCAGACCTCACGGCGGGTGTCCAATAGGTCTGGATACCCGCACTTTTTTTATAGGGAATTTGCCAATAAGGTTTTTGCGTGAAGAGGGACTTTTGCGTGATGGATGGAGAGAGCGTGGCGCCCTCTACAACGAGGGTTACGCCTGCGCCGAGGCGTTGGATATTGCGAAATAGCGTTTTTTGATGATTTTGTGGGCAGTCCAAGCCCGATTTATTAGCGGTGATACTCGCTGCGACTGAAAATCTCCAAGAGTGCCTCGCGCTCCTGTCTTGGAAGCCGGTCGATGCTTGGGAGAGAGTATATCAGGGAGTCAAATCGTGCCACATATTCAACAAAGACAACCTCGGTAGCAAATCGCTCCTCCTCGGGTACACCCTTCATATACTCGGCACTTTGCATCAAGAACTCCCCCTTTGCCATACCCGCAAACTCGACGTACTCTTGTCGCTCGGCAATGGTATAGTTTGCAACAAACAGGCTATCCAAGAACTCTCTTGAATGCTCCTTCTGCACCTCAAAAACCTGCGCCTGCCTCATTGAGATAAGATGTGGTGTGGAGATTGCCGCCGCAATGACCAACAACGCCACCACGCCCGCAACGATAAAGGGTTTTCGTCGGCTCTTGGCAAGCCCCTTTCGCAACTCTGCAATGCTCTCATAACGCGCCTCGGGGCACACCTCCGTACAGCGACGCACCACCGCCGCGTAGCGTTTTCCACCAAATATAAGTTCTATAAGTCGCCCGATAGAGAAGATGTCCGACGATGGTCCGGCAAGCGGTTTTCCGGCAAGTCGCTCCGGTGAGGAGTAGTAGTCCGAGCCCCCAACACAACCGCCAAATACGCTATCATCGCTTGACGAGAGTCCGAAGTCGATGATACGCAACGCTCCTCGACCATTCACGAGGATATTGCTCGGTTTCAGGTCGTTATGGCTAATGCCTCGGTGGTGGAGGTAATCCACTCCGTCAATCAAATCTTTCAGCAGGGCCTCGCGCTTGGTGAGGGAGATGTCCCCTTCAAGGTATCTGTCCAGAGGCACACCCTCAATAAACTCCTGAACTATCGCCGCCCCGACGGGAGTCTGCTCCTCAAAACCGAGCGTGGTAAGACAAGCGCGATGTTGCAGGGTGTTGCACAACTCGTACTCACGTCGCAACATCTCCACCGACATTGCGTTCTCCGTAATAGGCACCTTCAACGAGATATACTTCGTGCCGCGACGAGCCTTATAGACACGAAACATCGCACCCTTGCCCAAAGGTTCAAGGATAACAATATCGTCTAACGAAAAATCGGAATCGGCTGCCAGAGTCCTATTATCTTTTACCATAACAGGTGGCAAGATACGAAAAATATCGCAAACTACAACCTCTCCAAGATTGTAAGTCCGCTATTTATGCCTATGGAGTATCGCTGACACAACTCTCCGCCGTGTACCAGATTATCAACAAAAAGCGGATAGTCCCTCAACATAACACTGCACTCAAAGGTGTCGCCCTCTTGCAGGGTGGAGTTCTGCGTCTGGATAGCCTTAAATCTTGTTCCTCCGATAAACTCCACCACACACTCTCTGTCGGGGAGCCAGCCGATGCGAACCCTATCTCCGGGCGACAACTCCTCTGCCTTGATGGTGTGCCCATTCATTATCAACTCCGACTCGCGATTTTCGCTATTCGCCAAGGAGCGACAGAATGAGTCCCAATGGCTATAACCGGCATAGCAACTCAACACGTCAAGCGTGCGCTTAAAAACGGTGCTGTAACCCCTCAAACGTCCCCATAAACGACGGAGCGTACTCTCTGCCACGTGCTCTTTGGTAACCAACTCAATGTCAGCCACAAGCATAGTAAAATCCGCTCTCGTTTCAACTGCTCTTCCAAAGCGTTTTTCGGCGGCCTTTTTCAGTGCAACAACTTGTGGGGTGTCTGTCTTAATTGCCATAATAGGTGTAAAAATGCTATTTTTAGTTTGACAAAGATATAAAAAACCTTTTCAATTCTCCACAAGGGGAGGGGTAAAAGAGCCAAAAAGAGCCAACCGGCCTCTATACATTGCCTCGCCTCCTCTACAACACATATAGGGGCAGATTCGGCAGGGGTGTAAGATATTTTCACTCTTGGAGATATATTTTTTCGCCCAAAATCGTTATATTTGCGAAGAGTATATTATGAAAAGAGGGCTTGTCATACTGCTGTGCCTGATTGCCGTGCTTGCACCCGCCTTTGCGCCTACCGTTGTGGCTCAACGTCGGGGACGTGGTTTTTGGCATCAAGAGTGGACCGTTGATAGGGGGGATACTATTCCGATGGTGCATATCCTCCCCGTCAGAAAGTATGCCCGCAAGCCCGATATGCGTCGCTATTGGCGATTGGTACGCATCGTGAAGAAGGTCTATCCGCTTGCCAAGCAGGTGCGAATCGAGATGGACGCCATCGAGCGCGACCTCTTGGCTATCAAGGACCCGAAGGAGCAGAAGGAGTATGCCCGCGCAGCACAGAAGCGACTTATCAAGCAGTATAAACCCGTGATTTTGAAGATGACCGTCTCCGAGGGCAAGGTGTTGCTGAAACTCATTGACCGCGAGACCGACTACACCGCCTTTCAGATTATCAAGGAGTTCCGAGGGGGCTTCGTAGCGGGATTTTGGCAGACGATGGCAAAACTCTTCGGCAACAACCTGAAACTTGACTACCAGCCCGAGAGTCGCGATAAGGTGCTTGAACAGATAGTCGTCTATTACGAGATGGGGTGGATTTAGGCGAAGATTTATCGTTTACGACACATTTTTTGTATATTTGCCGACCAAGAAGAGAAAATTTGAATTATGGATATAGCACAAAAGAAGAGAAAGGAGAATATCGCGGAGTATATACTCTATCTGTGGCAGTTGGAAGATCTGCTCCGTGCCGTGCAATTTTCGCCGGAGGCGATACACTCCGCACTTATCAAGCCACGCGAATTGAAGGTGGAGGAGCAACAGGTGCTTCTTGCGTGGTACTTGGATATTGCTCAACTCCTCGTGGAGGAGAAGAAGGAGGAGCAGGGACACCTTACGCACACGCTGCACCTTATCCGCGACCTGCACGATATGCACCTTCGCCTGCTGAATGCTCCGGAAGGGGTGGCGTATCGCGCCAAGTTCGCCCTTTTGGAACCTCACCTCGCAACCCTGCGCAAGGTGTGTAAAGATGAGAAGGCGAGCGATACGGAGTTGTGCTTCCGCGCCCTCTACGCCGCGATGTTATACCACATCAAAGGGGAGAATAACCGCGTATTGGAGGATACACTTGAACTTATTTCGCCCGTTGTGGCAACACTTGCCGACTTCTACCACAAGGTGGAGCGCGGCGAGGTTGAGTTAGACGAATAGAGAATCACGATTTATAAACAAAAAACATCTGAAAGTATGAAAAAATTTCTTGTAATGGCGGCCCTCTTTACCGCTTTGGCAATACCTGCAACATTTGCAAAGGGCAACTCCGCAACCGTTGCCGTTACCAACGACAACTACCAAACTATCGTTGATAAAAATGCGTGTGTAGTGGTAGATTTCTGGGCTCCGTGGTGCGGTCCTTGTCGCGCTATTGCCCCAACCCTTGACGAGTTGGCTTCGGAGTATGCGGGCAAGGTCGTTATCGGCAAGTGTAATGTTGATGATAACCGCGCACTCACACAAAAATTCGGCATACGCAGTATTCCTGCCATCTTCTTTATCAAGAAGGGCAAAGTTGTTGATCAGCAGATTGGTGCGTGCAGCAAAGAGGCTCTCAAAGCCAAGATTGAGCAGTTGCTTAAATAGGAGAAGATGAGCCCCCTTGTCTCGGTCATCGTTACGACCTACAACCACGAGCGATACATAGCCGACACCGCCTGTGCAATACTTTTGCAGAGGGGTGATTTTGGGGGCGTGGAGATTATCTTGGGGGAGGATTGCAGTAGCGACAACACGCTCGCCATTTGCCAGCAACTTGCCGAGCAGTATCCCGACAAGATAACGCTTATCGCCTCCACCAAGAATGTCGGTTGGCGCGAGAACTATCACCGTTGCGTGGAGGCGGCGCGGGGTAAATATATCGCCTTCTGTGATGGCGACGACTATTGGTGCGACGAGAATCGCCTATCAGAGCAGGTGGCGATAATGGAACAAGACCCCTCCATTGGTCTATGTTATTCACTTGCCGAGCGCAGAGATGCCGAGGGGCAGTTGGTGGGACGCTTCCCGATTGGAGAGGGGCATACCACACTTGATGATATGCTGCACGATTGGTGTGTAGAGAACTGTACTACCCTCGCAAGACGCGAGGCTGTCTTGGAGTATTACAACACCGAAAAGCCCGAAACACACCCCGAATGGCTGACCGAGGATCTGCCGATGTGGCTATTTGTGGCAGCACACTACAAGGTGGCATATATCAACCGCGCAACCGCCGTACATCGAGTCTTTCCAGATAGCGTAAGCCATAGCACAAGCCTTGCCAAGAGACTTGCCTTCTGCGACTCGTCATCAAATATAAAGTTGTGGTTTGACAAGCGGTATAACCACTCTCGCCAACGCAGACACCTCCTCCGAGAACGCGCAAATACGGCACTGTGGGTACGCTCACACATCGGCACGTTTGGGGAGTTTCTCGCAAGGTGGCACAAGGAGATAAAGGACGACAAAACCCAACTATTCAACATTATCGCATACGGTCTGTTCATCAAAAAACTACTCCGCACAAAGTGATATAAGGAGCGACCATAAAGCAAACAAAGAGGCTGTCCAACAGATGTTGCGACAGCCTCTTGTTGTTAGTGTCTATGACCGATTACTCGGTTGGAATGTTCTTGTTTACATTCTTCGAGCCAAGCAATGCGTAGTAGAGCAAGAATACAAGACCCGCTGCAATTACCCAGTAGCTGATTGCAAAACTACCTGTCCAGTCAACGATAGCGTTCTGCAAGAGTGGAAGAATACCACCACCGCAAACCATTGCCATAAAGATACCTGCGCCCTTCTCGGTGTACTTGCCAAGTCCCTCAACTGCAAGGTTGAAGATACCGCCCCACATTACCGATGTGCAAAGACCGCACAATACAAGCAACGCTGAATTTATAGGTAGATTCTCCATACCAAAGCCATTTGTACCCTTGAATACAGGGAAAGGAACCACTATTTCAGATGAGAGGAAGATTGCACCCAATACAAGACCCAAACCAATCACCGAAACAGCAGAAAGCATAGACTTTGCCGAAACCTTTGCTCCGAGAGCTGCACCCAAAAGACGACCTACAAGCATCAACAACCAATACATCGCGGTAACGGTTGCAGCAATAGGACCTGCAAATGCGCTATCAACACCTACAACAGCCGCGCCTGCCTCTACTATCTCGTCCTTCTTGATATAGTTCTCCGCAAGTTGCTCTTTGCCATCTTTAACCTCCTTAATAGGGGTTACCACACCTTTTTCTGGTGCTACAACAGCAATAGTATCAACAACCACTGTCTCAACATCATCAACAACCACCTTCTTTGTAACAGCAATCTTTGCCAAGGTTTCGCCAGCCTTAACTTCAAGACCTTTCTTCACAACCTCAACAACAACGCCACCCTCCGAAGTTGTAACATTCTCAATCTTCGCAAGGTCTTTGTTCAACCACTTCTGCAATACATTTGGAATACCAACCTCAATACCTACATAGATAAAGATTGCGATTGCACCAAGAACAAAGTGACGGAATGACATTGGGCCATACTGCGACTTCGCCTCCGACTTTGCACCAACATTTGGATTCTCTGGAATCTTGGTGAAGAGGATAACGATAAATGCCAAAGCAAACACACCCAAAGCGATATACATCAACGGGAACGCTTGCTTAATCTCGGCAGTAAGAACATTAGGGACAAACACGCCCGACAAGAAGATAACGGCTGTACCCATCAACGAGTTGAACGAGCCACCCACCTGAACGAGCTGGTTACCACGGTTACCGCCGCCGCCAAGTTTGTTAAGCATTGGGTTTACCACAATGTTAAGCATACACATCGAGAAGCCCGCGATAAACGCACCCAAGAGGTAGATGCCAAATGCAAGGTTACCTGTCAAGTTACCTGCAAGGTACTGAACAGCAACGCCGATAAAGCCTACTGCTACGGCTGTAAGGGCGGTAAATTTGTAACCCTTCTTCTGCAAGAGGTTGCCGGCAGGGATACCCATAATGGCGTATGCAATAAAGTTGCAGAACACACCAAGAGTACCCATCCAGTTTGCCACCTCAAACTGATTTTTCAACACATCACCCATTGGAGATGCGAGGTTTGTGACGAACGAAATCATACCGAAGAGCAAGATGCACACGATAATCGCCGGCACATTTGAATTTTGTTTTTGTGTCATAAAATTTTTAGTTTTTATTGGTTAATAAAGTTTGTATAGCCTTTGGCTGAATTAAGAATTAAAAATTGAAGGTATTTTGAATTTTGCATTTTGAATTTTGCATTTTGCATTTTGAATTTTGAATTTTGCATTTTGAATTTTGAATTCCTATCTCCTATCTCCTAACTCCTAACTAACTATTTGTCTCTCTCCATCACGAACTCGCAGAGGGCAAGGAGCGAATCGCGGTGCGGTGTATCCTCACAGAGCGAGAGTGCCGACATCGCCTGTTGCAGGTACGCCTGAACGGTCTGCTGTGCCAACTCCACGCCACGATGCTCGGCAACCTTCTGCTGAATAAACGCCACGCTCTCGTCGCTCTCGGCACAGAGAGGCAGGTGGTGCAAAATCTCCTCCTTCTCCTCCTCCGAGATGCGCTCCAAGACCTCAATCAGCGGAAGCGTTATCTTGCGCTCGCGCAGGTCGTTTGAGGCGGGCTTGCCTGTGTTGTTGTTCGGGATATAATCCAAAATATCATCAACTATCTGAAAAGCAATACCAAGCATCTTGCCAAATGTGTGCATCGCCTCAACACGTTCCGACGATGCTCCAACAGACATCGCACCCATCGAGCCACAAGCGGCAAAGAGGGCAGCGGTCTTCTTGTCGATAATATCGAAGTAGTGTCGGCGGGAGGTGTCCAACTTGGTTGCGTGGTCGCTCTGCGTCAATTCTCCCTCGCAGAGTGAAGACATAGCCTTCGTTATCTGGGTTACGAGGTCGTACTGCCCACTCAACAAGCCGATGTGCATAATCTTTGCAAAGATATAGTCGCCGATAAGCACCGCATTGCGCGACTGCCAACGAGCATTTACCGAAGGGCGTCCGCGACGCATATCGGACTCATCTATAACGTCATCGTGAACAAGGGAGGCAACGTGAATCATCTCTACAAGCATCGCAGCAAGCATCGTACGCTTGCCACTGTTACCTGTCGGGGAGGTCGCACCCGCAACCAACATCACAACAATAGGGCGCAAAGATTTTCCGCGCGAGGAGAGGATATAGTCGAGCATATCATCTACAAGAGGGCCTCCGGTCTTACCGAAATTGGCACGCACAAACTGCTCAAACTCGTCAAGGTTTCCCTCTATCGGTCGCCTAATATCATCAAGTGTTATTGCCATAAAAAGTCGTATATCCGAACAAAGATAGTAATTTTTCGAGATAGTTGCCCTAAAAACGCAAATTTTTTCTAACTTTGAGCGTTATTTTATAGAGTATCACTACAAAAATAGTATGGACAAATTGAAGAAGTCAATCGCCGTTGTGGTGGCGATCGTGGTTTTTGGAGCAGTCGCCGTACTCGGCTTTGCACCGCAGTTGGAGGGGCTTGTGTTGCCTCAACACGATATTCAACAGTTTGACGGAATGTCGCGCGATATACGCGAGTGCCGTGCCGAATTTGACGAAGACCCACAATGGACGGGCGCAATGTTTTCGGGTATGCCCGCCTACCAAATCAACATCAAATATCCGACACAGATTATCAAGCAGGCGGTAGATTGGGTGCAGTCGCTCTTTGCACAACCAGCCTCTTTGGTCTTCTTTGCAATGCTCTCCGCCTTTGTGATGGCGGTGATGATGGGTATGTCGGCGTGGGTAGGCATCATCGTAGGTCTGGCATACGGACTCTCGACCTACTTCTTCCTGATTATCGGAGCAGGACATATTACCAAGATGTGGGCGTTGGTCTATGCCCCCGCAATGATTGGCTCAATACACTATACACTGCGTCGCAATATGTGGCTCGGAGGTGCATTGGCTGCCCTCTTCGCCTCGTTGGAGATAGGCGCGAACCACCCACAGATAACATACTATTTCCTCTTTGCGGTTTTGGCACTCTTTATCTCGGAGATGGTCTATGCTATAAAGGAGAAGCGTGGTAAGGATTTTGCAAAGCGCACCGCCATCTTGGTCGGCGCAGCCATCTTGGCTGTTGGTGCCAACTTCGCCCCACTCTACTACACGATGCAACACACCTCCGACACCACTCGCGGAGGTAGCGCGTTGGCGGTAGAGGGAGAGAGCAAAGGTCTGGACTTGGACTACGCTACGGCGTGGAGTTATGGTGTTGATGAGAGTGCGAATATGCTTATCCCGAACTTCGCGGGAGGCTCCTCTGTTGATAGTTTTAAGACCGAGGGAGAGGTTGGAAACATCTTTAACGACATCTTCGGAGAGCGCAGATTGGCAGAGCAGTTGGGCAGATATTGGGGCGACCAGCCATATACGGCAGGTCCGACATATTTGGGTGCTATTGCCATATTTTTGGCTCTCTTGGGGTTGATTCTCGCACCTTCGCGCGACAAGTGGTGGATATTCGCCGCCTCGTTGTTGGCTCTCCTTATGGCGTGGGGTAGCAACGCAATATGGTTTACGGAGTTCTGCTTCAAGTATCTACCACTCTACAACAAATTCCGCGCAGTATCTACCGCCTTGGTGGTGATTGAGTGGAGCGTGCCGTTGTTGGCGGGATATGGACTCTGGCAACTCTACCAGCAATGGGATAATAAGCGCAAAATCATCATCTCTATCGCCACCGCCGGAGGTGTTGTAGTGGCTACGTGTCTGCTCTTTGCTGTTGCGGGGGACTCCCTATACGACTTTGGTCGTGAGCGCGACGGCGAGATGATGACCGAGCAGTTCTACCACATCTTCAATGGTGTTGAGGGGGGTGATGCCTATATACAGAGGGGGGCTCACGCACAGTTGGGCTTCAAGGTAGCGGAGGCGATGGTGCAGGAGAGGGCAGAGGCTCTCGCGGCAGACGCTTGGCGTTCACTCCTCTTCGTTCTCGGCGCAGTGGCAACGCTCCTCGCGGCAACCTTTATCAAGGGG
>JAFXHB010000022.1 GCA_017536605.1 Alistipes sp. | reverse complement strand
CCTCCTCGCTCAACTTGGCTGTCATCTCGGTAATGATGAAGCCCGGGGCGATGCTGTTGGCGCGAATGCCTCGTGCGCCCATCTCCTTGGCGATAGACTTTGCCAAGCCGATAAGTCCTGCCTTTGATGCCGAGTAGTTGCACTGTCCTGCGTTGCCACTTACGCCAACCACCGACGACATATTTATAATTGAGCCACAGCGACGACGTGCCATTGCCGGAACAACGGCGTGGATAAAGTTGAATGCCGATTTAAGGTTTACGTTTATCACAGCGTCCCACTGCTCCTCGCTCATACGCATCATTAAGCCGTCTTTGGTGATACCCGCGTTGTTTACGAGAACGTCTATCTGTCCGAAATCTGCCAACACCTGCTCTACAACCTCCTTTGTGTCGTTGAATGAGGCGGCGTTTGAAGCGTATGCCTTAACCTTCACACCGAGAGCCTCCAACTCTGCGACGGTAGCAAGTGCCGTTTCGTTTAATTCAAGATCGGTAAATGCTATATCTGCTCCGTTCTCGGCGAATTTCAAAGCGATCGCTTTGCCAATTCCACGAGCGGCTCCTGTAATAAGAGCAACCTTGCCTTCGAGTAGTTTCATAGTATTATAATTTGTTTATAAGTTTTGTGCAAAGATATAAATTTTATTTCTAAAAAGCCCTACTTTTGCGTTGATAAAAAAGACTTTGTCTTGTTCTGCTAATGTGTAGATAGTTAAAAACCAATATATTATGTTTAAGGATAATCAGATTTTCGGGCTTATCTCCGAGGAGCGTGCTCGACAGATGCGCGGTATTGAACTTATTGCATCAGAAAACTTCGTGAGCGAACAGGTTATGGCGGCTATGGGGTCGGTGCTTACAAATAAGTATGCAGAGGGCTACCCTGCTGCTCGTTATTATGGGGGTTGCGAGGTTGTGGATAAGGTGGAGAGCCTTGCTATTGAGCGACTCTGTAAGATTTATGGTGCGGAGTATGCCAATGTGCAACCACACTCCGGCGCACAGGCAAATATGGCTGTATTCTTCGCTGTATTGAAGCCGGGCGACACCTTCCTCGGTCTGAATCTTTCGCACGGAGGACACCTCTCGCACGGCTCGGCAGTAAATATGTCGGGTATGTATTTCAATGCTATCGACTACTCGGTGCGCGAGGAGGACGGTCGTGTAGATTACGACGAGATGGAGCGTAAGGCTGTGGAGCATAAGCCGAAACTTATCGTAGGTGGTGCTTCGGCATACTCTCGTGAGTGGGACTACAAGCGTATGCGCGAGATTGCCGATAAGGTGGGCGCGCTCTTGATGATAGATATGGCGCACACTGCAGGTCTTATCGCTGCGGGCTTGCTTGAAAACCCTGTTAAGTATGCACACATCGTAACTTCAACTACCCACAAGACCCTGCGTGGTCCTCGTGGCGGTATAATCTTGCTCGGTAAAGACTTTGATAATCCGTGGGGCTTGACAACTCCAAAGGGTGTTGTGAAGAAGATGTCGCAGATACTCAATTCGGCGGTATTTCCGGGTATTCAAGGCGGACCACTTGAACACGTTATTGCCGCGAAGGCTGTCGCTTTCGGCGAGGCTTTGACACCTGAATATAAGGAGTATCAGCAGCAGGTTGTTCGCAATGCACAAGCGTTGTCGGCAGCACTTGCGGCTCGTGGCTACAACATCGTATCGGGTGGAACAGATAACCACCTTATGCTTGTTGATTTGCGCACCAAGTTCCCTGAATTGACGGGTAAGGTTGCCGAGAAGGCATTGGTGGCTGCCGATATTACAGCAAATAAGAATATGGTGCCGTTCGATTCGCGTTCGGCGTTCCAGACTTCGGGCTTGCGCTTCGGTACTCCTGCCATCACCACTCGTGGTTTGAAGGAGGATAAGATGGAGTATATTGCCGAGTTGATTGACCGCGTATTGTCCGATGCCGAGAACGAGGAGAATATCGCAGCAGTTCGCAAGGACGTAAACGCCTTGATGGAGCAGTACCCTCTCTTTGCTTGGTAGAGAGTAAATGTTGCTATTTATTAAAAAAATGTTAATAAAATTCATCGCTATACTTTGCAATAAAATATAAAATAGATACCTTTGCACTATGTTTTTGCAAAAGATACATAAGAAGCAGATACAGAACTGCCCGAAGCCGTTCAAACAATCATCGGGTCAAAGTGTGTGCTGTGAAATATAGCGTTATGGGGCGGAGTGCGAGTGCATTCCGCCCTTTTGTTTTTTGCTAATTAGTTGAATTAAAGTATAAAGTTATGTTTTTAGACGAAAGAGTACACCAAGAAGGTCTAACCTTTGATGACGTATTGCTGATGCCGGCATACTCGGAGGTTTTACCGCGCGAGGTCAGCACGAAGAGTCGCTTCTCGCGAAACATTACACTCAACATTCCTATCGTATCGGCTGCGATGGATACCGTAACCGAGGCTCCTATGGCTATCGCCATTGCGCGTGAGGGAGGTATTGGTGTAATTCACAAAAATATGTCTATTGCCGAGCAGGCGGCACAAGTTCGTCGTGTGAAGCGTGCCGAGAATGGTATGATTGACGATCCGGTAACCATTACCCGTGAGCATACTGTGGGCGATGCGCTTGATATGATGCGCGAGAACAAAATTGGCGGTATCCCTGTGGTAGATGAACACAAATTCCTCGTGGGTATCGTTACGAACCGAGACCTTCGTTTCCAAAAGGATATGTCGCGTAAGATTGAGGAGGTTATGACCTCCAAGAATCTCGTTACGATAACCGAAGGCGAGAATACAGATGTTGCCGAGGTGTTGCTCTCAAACAAGATTGAGAAGTTGCCTGTTGTGGATAAGGAGGGACGCTTGATAGGTCTTATCACATATAAGGACTTGACCAAGGCGCAGGACCACCCTAACGCTTGTAAAGATGCAAAGGGACGTCTTCGCGTGGCAGCGGGTATCGGCATTACGCCAGATGCTATGGAGCGTGTATCGGCATTGGTTGCCGAGAGTGTTGATGCGGTGGTACTTGACTCTGCACACGGACACTCCAAGGGTGTGGTAACACTCCTTAAAAAGATTAAGGAGACCTACCCTAAACTTGAAGTTGTGGTTGGAAATATCGCAACGGCGGAGGCAGCGAAGTACCTTGCAGAGAATGGCGCAGACGGTATCAAAGTGGGTATCGGTCCTGGCTCTATCTGCACAACACGAATAATTGCGGGTGTAGGTGTTCCACAACTTACTGCGATTTTTGATTGTGCAAAGGCTGTTAAGGAGTATGATGTTGCAGTTATTGCCGATGGAGGTTTGCGCTACTCGGGCGATATCGTTAAGGCGTTGTCGGCAGGTGGTACTTGTGTGATGTGTGGCTCAATGTTCGCGGGCACAGAGGAGTCTCCGGGTGAAACAATCATCTATAATGGTCGTAAGTTCAAGACCTATCGTGGTATGGGCTCTATTGATGCGATGAAGGCGGGCTCAAAGGACCGCTACTTCCAAGATGGAGAGGCGAATGCGATGAAACTTGTTCCGGAGGGTATTGTTGGTCGTGTGCCATTCAAGGGCTCATTGTCGGAGACCGTATATCAGCTTGTGGGCGGTATTCGTGCAGGTATGGGCTACTGTGGAGCACGCAATATCGAGGAGTTGCAGCAGGCTCGCTTCGTTCGTATCACCTCGGCTG
>JAFXHB010000003.1 GCA_017536605.1 Alistipes sp. | reverse complement strand
TTTGTAATATGCACGTCCATCTGCGGGAACGGGAAGTTGATACCCTTCTTCGGCAACTCCTTATACATTCGCTCGTTCATTTCAAACTTAACGTCCCAATAATCGGGGTTATTAACCCACGCGCGGATTATCAAATCAACCGAACTCTCGCCAAGGTTTGCTACCCAAACTACGGGCGCAACGTCGGTATGAACTCGCTTATCGCTTGCGAGCATCGCCAAAATCTCACGACGAGCCACATCTACATCGTCGCCATAGGATATTGAGAGTTTCCAATCAACACGTCGTCTTTCGGACTGCGAGTAGTTGTCAATTATAGATGACGAGATAGAGCTATTCGGAACGTATATTGTTTGGTTGTCGGGGCTCTTCAAGCAGGTTGAGAAGAGTCCGATAGACTCAACCGTACCCGCCTGTCCCTGCGCCTCAATATAGTCGCCAACCTTATAAGGGCGGAGCAACAAGATAACCACACCTCCTGCAAAGTTTTGCAGCGTTCCACTCAAAGCCATACCGATAGCCAAACCTGCCGAAGCAAAGAGTGCCAAGATAGAGGAGGTATTTATGCCGAGTGTCTGCACGATTGCCAACAGGAGCGCGACCATAAGCAGCACCTTGACAAGGCTACGAAGGAATGAGCGCAACGAGGTCTCCACGCGATGTCGCACAAACGCCTTATCCATAATGCGCACCACCCACTTTATCAGTTGCTTACCGATAAAGTATATAACCAGCGCAAGCACAATCTTCAAGGCTATCCAGCCCGCCTCCTCAACCAAGTTTGAGAGCAGTTGCTGATAATCAATGGTTGTAATTTTATCTACAACCTCTTTCAGTTGCACCTTCTGTACGCTATCCGTAACAATCAACTCCTGCAACTTTTCGGGCTCGGCCTGCAATAGTGTAAACATATCTATATTCAGTTTTAACAAACAAAAATAGTAATTTTTCCTGACTATTTAGTATTTTTGTGGAAATTTATGTCAAATTACTCAATGAAGCACCTCATTTGGATACTATATATTGCGATAATAGCACTCTTTGGAGGGTGTTACGAGGGGTTTTCCGAGTCGGAGGGGAGTGGCTCTCTGCCGTCGCGCACGACGACCATTGCCGATTTAAAAGGACTCTATCCCAATGAGTACCAAGTTATAAACCAGAATATCGTCTGCGTAGGTCGCGTAACATCATCTGATCGCGACGGCAACTTCTATCGTTCCCTCTTTATTGAGGACGAGAGTGGCGGTTTGGAGATTCTGCTCGGCATCTACGACTCCTATACGCTCTACCCCATCGGCACAACCGTCGCCCTGCGGCTAAATGGTTGTGGCGTAGCCTATCGCAACGGAGCGTTGCAAGTAGGACTACCCAAGAACACGCACGACCTATACCTACGTGAGTTTGAGTCGCAAGTTGTTATTGACCAGCATATTATACGTAGCAATAGCACCTCAAACATCACTCCGAGCGAGCATCGTATCTCAACTCTTGACACCTCAATATGTGGTCGCCTTATTCGCACAAACGCAGTTCGGCACACGCCTCTTGCAGAGGAGGTCTGCGAAAGTATCGCGGGTTATCATCGCTTTGTTGCCGACGATGGCGGTGAGATATACTGCGCGGTGAGCGAGTATGCCCGATTTGCAAATATGGCGATACCCGAAGGGGATACCGCCATAGTGGGAGTTGTCTTGTATGAAAATGTCTCGGGTGTGGGCAAGAGGTTTGTCATCTACCCACGCTCGGCGAGCGACCTACTTGATGTTGCGCAAGACCTCAACGAGTAGTCGCCAGAATTTATCCACCGTCGCAATCTCCAATCGCTCGTCAGGCGAGTGAACGCCACGCAGTGTCGGTCCAAACGATACCATCTCCAAGTGCGGATATTTTTCAAGGAACAGACCGCACTCCAAGCCGGCGTGTATGGCTCGTACCTTCGGCTCTACGCCAAATAGAGATTTATATGCAACCTTCGTTGTTTCAAGGAGTTGCGATTGCGGATTTGGAGCCCAGCCCGGATATCCGTCGGAGTGTACGACCTCGCAACCTGCCGCCACGAAGACCGACTCAACGTGTAACTTGGCATACTCCTTCGCACTCTCCAACGAGGAGCGTTGCGACGTTGTAATCACAATTTTATCGCCCTCAAACTTTACCGAAGCGAGATTTGTGGAGGTCTCAACCAAGCCCGGCATCGCCATTGACATCGCCAAGACACCCGTCGGAACACCTATCAAAGCCAAGATAAGGTTGCGCTGTGTTGCCTCGGCAAGCACCTCCTTCTGTGCCTCACACTCGGCTATGGCGATATCCATATTTGGCTCTGTCAGAGCAAATTCCGCCTTTATAGCCTCGCCCAAGGCAAGCGCATCGCCAACAAAGCGCAACGACTCCTTGACGGGCACTGCCACCACCGCCTTTGCCTCACGAGGTATCGCGTTGCGGAGGTTTCCGCCATCAAACGATACAAGGCGTGCTGCGTGAAGGCGTGCCGCCTGCTCCACGATGCGGGCAGCAACCTTGTTGGAGTTGGCGCGACCTTTGTCAATATCGTCGCCCGAATGACCTCCGAGAAGACCGGACACAGCCACCTCATAGAAGAGATAACCCTCTGGTGCAGACTCCTTTATGAGTGGGAGATATGCCAAGGTATCAACACCTCCCGCGCAACCGATAAAGACCTCGCCCTCATCTTCCGAGTCGAGGTTTATAAGGTACTTGCCCGTGAGCATACCCTCGCCGAGGTTAAACGCACCCGTCAAGCCGGTCTCTTCATCAACCGTGAAGAGAGCCTCGATTGCGGGGTGAGCAAGCGTGTCGTCAATCAGCACCGCCAATGCTGCCGCGATGCCGATGCCGTCGTCGGCTCCGAGCGTTGTTCCGTTGGCACGTACCCACTCGCCGTCAATCACGGTCTCAATGGCGTCATTGTCAAAGTTAAAGACCTTGTCGGAGTTCTTCTCGCACACCATATCGGTATGTGCTTGCAATACCACTGCGGGCAACGCCTCGTAACCTGCGGTTGCGGGCTTGCGAATTACGATATTGCCTATCGCATCGCACTGATATTCAAGGTTATGTTTCTTGGCAAACTCAACAAGGTATTTGCCGATTTTCTCCTCTCGCTTTGATGGTCGTGGCACCTTCGTAATCTCGTCAAAGAGCCCCCAGACCAATTGTGGTTGTAAGTTTTTCATAGTTTATATTATTAGCTTTTAGCCATTAGCCATTAGCCATTGGCTTTCTTTATTTTTGCGCCAAGCAAGGCGATGAAAGCGCAGCATAGTAAGCCTATGTGAGCATTTCAGCGTCCGCAGATTGGTGCAAAAAGAGTTCATCAGAACTTCATCCACAAAAATCGTCAATGATGAGATTATTTTTGTGCGAGGCAAGGCAACAAATCCGCAGCATAGTAGGCCTATGTGAGGAATTTGATGTCCGAAGACTCGTGCAAAAAGAACTCATCAGAACGATTTTAGCAGGCAGACGGCAGTCGCCGACACACCCCTCTCCTCGCCCTCAAAGCCGAGATGCTCGGTGGTAGTCGCCTTGACCGATACCTGTCCAATATCTATGCCCGCCGCCTCGGCTATGCGCTCGCGCATCAGGTCTATGTGAGGGCGCAGTTTAGGTCGCTGCA
>JAFXHB010000021.1 GCA_017536605.1 Alistipes sp. | reverse complement strand
GCCCTTAAGGCCTGTACTCTCAGGTGTCGCACCATTTCCATAACGCAACCAAGCAACCATAGACTTGCAGATATGAATACCGCGGTCATTTACAAGGTTTGCCTTGATAACATTGTGTCCGTTTGCAGCCAAAATCTGCGCCACCGAGTAACCGAGTAGGTTATTGCGGATATGTCCGAGGTGGAGTGGCTTGTTGGTGTTCGGCGACGAGTATTCAATCATAATGGTACGACCCGTTGCAGGTGCCTGACCGTAATCTTCTGTATCTATAATCTGGCAGAAACGATTGAGCCAAAAGTCTGCACCGAGCGATATGTTCAAGAAGCCTTTAATCACATTGAATGTGGCAATCTCGCCAACAGAGGCAACCAACCTTTCGCCAATCTCGGTAGCCACCGCTTCGGGTGCTTTGCGAGCGAGTTTTACGAGCGGAAATACCACGAGTGTATAGTCGCCTTCAAACTCCTTGCGGGTCTTCTGAATCTGTATATGCGAGTCGGCAACCTCGCCGTAGAGCGACTCCACAGCGGTCTTTACCACGCCTGCAATGTATTGTTCTATATTCATTTTTTCTATTGTTTATTATCGGGCGCAAAAGTAACGATTTTTTTGTGATTTTGAAAATAAATTCCTAATTTTGCGATACATAATTACGCAGAAAGTGTAAGTTTATTCTCGGAAATCGAATCTGGAAAATTCAAGAGAGAGAATGAGCGGACATCTTATTGCGCCTTACCCTGCAATGGGGTATAGGCGTGAGGTTGTTGCTTATTTTATCTCGAAGGTATTCCAGAACCTGATTTCCTAAAATAAGTTTTCAACCCCACGCTTTCTTTTTGCGTAATATGAGTTTAAGAAACTTATAGTTTAACTTAAATTTATATTACTATGAAAAAACTTTTACTTTTATTAGCAGCGGTAGGAACGATTTTCACTGCTTGCCAAAGTGGTAGCCTCGATGATGGCAGTAACGGTGGCAATGGTAGTGGCAATAGCGAAGTTTATGATCCAAACAACCCTCTGAATAACAAAAAGTGTTCAAACAACGAGATTCTCTACATCTCAAAATCGTGCCTATCTATGGAATTGAATACCTACGATGGTTGGGGCGCGAAACTTATTAGCAACACCTACGAAAACGGAGTTGGCAGATTAACATTCAATGGAGAGGTAACAACTATTCCTAAAAATGCCTTTTCAGGGAATGATTTATTGGAGTTTATCAAAATGCCTAAAAGCGTTACTTCAATTGGATATCGGGCATTCGCAGATTGCTCCTCGCTGACAAGTGCTACAATCGGCAATGGCGTTAATACGATTGGAGAGTATGCATTCTATAATTGCGACTCGCTGACAAGTATTACAATTCCCGATAGCGTTACTTCGATTGGAAATAGTGCATTCGATGGTTGCACCTCGCTGACAATTGTTACAATTCCTGATAGCGTTACTTCAATTGGAGATTATGTATTCTCTTCTTGCAAATCGCTGACAAGTATTACAATTCCTAATAGCGTCACTTCGATTGGAGAGTTTGCATTCGCTTATTGCTCCTCGCTGACAAGTGTATATTGCAAGCCGACAACGCCACCAGCGGGAAACAGTTCTATGTTTAACTACAATGCTTCGGGGCGTAAGATATATGTGCCACGCAATTCGGTAAGTGCATATAAGTCTGCTAAATATTGGAGTGAATACGCTTCGTGTATCGAGGGCTACGACTTCTAATTTCTGGGCTTTTAGCCATTGGCTTCACCCTCCGCAGAGTATATTTCTGCGGAGGGTTTGTTTTGCTGACAACTATAAAGGTTGTTAAGGGTAATTAAGGTGTGTTAAGGAGATTTCCACAAATGGCATACGCTCGTTGCACTCGCTGAATGACAATGAATGGCAATCGCTCCCGTTGGTCGCTAAATGGCAAAAGCGCCTCTCATCAAGCACTCTTTTAGAGTGCGCCGCCATTAAATGCCATTAAGGGCTGAAAGCCCGAATGCTATTCAATGCCACTAAACTTGGCGCAAAAAGCTAATGGCCGAATGGCCAAGCTCTTTTACTCCTGCAACTCCAAGATATCGCCGGGTTGGCAGTGGAGTTCGTGGCAGATGGCTTCAAGCGTTGAGAAACGAATGGCGCGGGCGTGCCCATTCTTAATGATTGACAAGTTGGCAGGGGTTATCCCTACGCGTTCAGACAACTCCGTCAGGGTAACTCGGCGGCGAGCCATCACGGCATCTAACTTTACAACTATTCCCATATCGCAAACATTTTAGGGTAAAAACTCATTAACCAAGTGCGAATATAGTCTAAAAATGGCGATTTTCCAAATAAGAAGATATCCTACGCAAGGCACATAGTTTGCATATAGGCATCGCAATAGCAGACTTAAAGTATTCATTTTCGCGCTTTTCCATCGCAGCAGATTGCTTTTATCGCAAAAATAGAATACCTTTGTCCGCAGTTAAAGTTCTATTATTGTGAGTCAAAAAGCAATTTACAACTACGAAATTGGCGCAGAGAAGGTCGATTTTACGCTCCACGCCACAATCGAGGCTCTATGTTCGGATATACTGAATGTTGCGGGCAACGACGCCAAGCGCAAGGGTTTTAGTGCAGATACGCTGATGCAATCGGGTCGCTCGTGGGTATTGTCGCGTATGTCGGTAGAACTTGACCGTATGCCGGCGCAGAACGAGCCTTACAGCATCGCCACTTGGGTATATGACAACACCCGCGTACTCTCAACGCGAAACTTTGAACTTACGGACAGCAACGGCGTTATCTTCGGACGTGCAGTGTCGCAGTGGTGCATCATAGACTTTGAGAAGCGTATGCCCGTAGCGTTAAGCGAGTATGCCGACCTCTTTGAGGGCTATATCGTAGATGCACCTGCTCCGTGCGAAGCACCTCGCAAGGTGCGCGGTATTGAGCCACAGATATACCGCAAACACGAGGTACGATATAGCGATATAGATTTCAATCGCCACGTGAATACGATGCGTTATATTAGAATGATGCTCAACACCTTACCTATTGAATACTTGACCGACAACCGTCCTATGCGACTTGACATTCACTTTGCAAAGGAGTGCCACTTGGGAGAGATTCTTACCATCGGCTACGAGCAACGAGATGACACATCACTCTTTGAGATACTCAACAACGATGGGGTAGTAGCCTGCACCGCCGCGATTGAGTGGAAATAGAGGGTGATTAAGAATATAGAAAACGGTTGCAATGAACATTGCAACCGTTTTCCTATTCTTTTACCTATTATATATATATCTACCTCTCCAACTCTTCGCGCAAACGGCTCAACAAACCGAGAGGTGCGGCGGTTGAGAGGTTCTGCATTGGGGAGATATGCTTCAACGACGGCAACTCCTCTTTGAGTTGTGCCAAGGCAGGCTCAAAGTATGCAAACGAGCGCGAGATTTGACCTCCGAAGAGCAGACACTCGATATTGAACTCCTTGATGAGTGGCTTTAACTCCGTAGCGAGCAGTGCGCCCACATTGTAGAACGACTGCAACGCCTCCTTATCGCCTTTGGCGCACATTCCGCCAATCTCGGCTACGGTCAGCGTATCTGGGTTTGCCACGCCCCTCACCTCGGCGTATGAACGAAGAAAACCGCGCTTTGAGGCGAAATCTTCAAGCATCTCACCGCGATAAGGTCGGTTGTAGAGCGACACCGACGGCTCGCCACCTTCGGCATATTGTATCTCTCCGTTGATAGCGTGTGCAAATCCAAGACCCGTACCGAGCGTTACCACAGCGACATTCTTGAAGGCCTGTCCTGCGCCAAAGCGCAACTCGCCGAGTACAGCGGCAGTAACGTCGTGCATAAAGATTACGGGCTTGTCGTTGCCAATCTCCGGGAATGAACGGAACATATCTCTAACAGAGACCTTTTCAAGTGCTGCGAACTTATGTGTCATATAGGAGATGCCACTCTCGTAGTCAAATGGTCCGGGAAAAGCGATGCCGACACCCGCCAAGGTGTAACCCTTGCTTTCGGCCATCTTGTTGCCCTGCGATATAACAGAGGCGAATGAACGCTCAATATCTGCACGAGGACCATCGGAGTCAATCGGTGCCGACGACTCGGTATCGGCGATAATAGTCCCGTCGTAGGTCGCTACCACCGATTTTACGAATGTACCACCCACATCCAACAATAGGAAACATCTCTTCTCCATATATCTAAACTATTTTTGCCACTTCATAGTGAAGTTGCGCAACCAATTTATTGCAAAGCGAGGCAAAATCTCGCAAATCGGAATAAACGCCTTGCACCACCAATCGGGCACGATGCAACGCTTCTTGCGCCACAACGCATTCAGTCCGCGACGGGCGCAAAACGACGGCTTTGAGAGTGCGTGCAACTTCAAGCCGATACCCTGCCATTTCTTTGTGAGTCCGTAGAGGTCGGTCGCAATACCCGCAGGGCAAACCGCCGTAACCCATACATTCTTGTATCGCATCTCCTTGGCAAATGCCACCGAGAAGGACTTTGTGTAGGCTTTCGATGCGCTATACAACGCCAAGCCTGGGAATGGCATCCACACCGAGAACGATGACATATTGAGGATGTAACCTCCGCCACGCTCCGCCATATCTTTGCCGAACAATTGACACAGCACCGTGTAGGTGATGTCGTGCAGTGTAATAGTTCGCTTAACTCGTTCGATAGGGGTATTTACCATATCGCAGAATGAGAACATACCTGCGTTATTTATCAGCACATCAACTACGTGTCCCTCCGCCTTGCACCAGTTGAATAACTCCTCGGCAGCCTCTGCACGAGCAAGGTCCATAGCGTGTACAATAACCTTGACACCCTCTCTCTGCTCAATCTCTGTGGCTACCTCTTTGAGTATGCTCTCGGTACGGCTTACAATGATAAGGTTGTAGCCCAACGCAGCCAACTGCTCGGCATAGCAACGCCCAATACCTGTCGATGCTCCCGTAACGAGGGCAAGTTTTGAGCCCTTCGGGATATTTCTCTTCTTAAAGCACATTATTAGTCGATTTTGGCGAGTTCCTTCCACACCTTGTCAGGAATATGCTCCTTGCAGTTGTGGCAGCACTGCATATCCACCGAATACATACGGGCGATGCAGTAGTCGCGGTGGTCGCAACCCGAACGAGTCGAAATATCGCCCTCCTTCATCTTGTTTACGAAGGCTGGGTCGTTAATCAAACAACGAGCCATCTGCACCATCTCGAAGCCTGCATCCAAGACCTTCTCGATACCCTCACGCGACACGATACCTCCGACATATACGAGTGGACCCTTCAACTCCGCACGGAACTTCTTGGCATTCTCCAAGAAGAAGCACTCCTCGAACTTGTAGTCCTTAATCATCCAATGACCGAACAGATCGACTACAATCTTCTGCAACCACTCGTTCCAACCCATATAGTAACTCATAGTCTTGGTAGGGATACGACCACGCATAACCGCCATAGGCGCACGCGATACGAAGCCCGACGAGAGTATGATACCATTCACATTGAACTTCTCAATCTCCTTCGCAATCTCGATGCTCTCGGGTATCTGAATACCACTCTTG
>JAFXHB010000020.1 GCA_017536605.1 Alistipes sp. | reverse complement strand
TGGCGGTGTTAATTGTCGCAGATATTCTCCCCGTAAATCTGCGCTATCAACCTTATGAGGCTTTTGTGGAGAAGAGCAACACCGAGATTGAACCAACTATTGCCGATGAGATAATTTTGGAGGACAAGGAGTTGGGCTACCGTGTATTCAACTGCTCGGTATCGCCATTCAACGATGCCACAACATCTATGTTCCATCGCTCGGTGGGAGGCTACCACGGCGCAAAGATGGGGCGTTACCAAGATTTGATAGACTACTATCTCAACAATAGCAACGATGCTGTTCTCGATATGCTCAACACAAAGTATCTTATCACTCGCAATGGTGAGGTGGTTGAACGACCAACGGCGAATGGTGCCGCGTGGTTTGTTGAGGGCGTAGAGATTGTGGCAAATGCCGAGGAGGAGTTGGCGGCGTTGAGTGTCGTTGATTTGAAGCGCACGGCCGTCGCCGAGGAGGGGGCTCCACGACCAAAATGCGAGGGCAGGGGCGAAATCAAACTCGTGGAGTATCGCCCGAACTACCTGCGCTACGACTATACGCTTGAAGGCGGCTCGGCGGTTGCTGTATTCTCGGAGATCTACTACGACAAGGGTTGGCAGGCATACGTAGATGGCGAGCCATACGACTCGTTCCGTGCCGACTATCTGCTTCGCGCAATGGTGCTTCCGGAGGGCAAGCACACCGTAGAGTGGCGTTTTCGCGCTCCAAATTGGAGTTTTGCCTCAACAATGACGCTTATTTCATCTATTTTGATTATCTTCGCAGTAGTTTTAACAACAATATACACCATCTATGGCGGCAGAAACAAACAAGTTCGTTTATAGAGTACGTAACGCTTACGTCGTATCCACAATCAGTATCGCCCTGCTCCTCTTCCTGCTCGGCGGTGTAGGATATATGCTCGTGAATATCCTCTCCACAACAGCAAAGATGCGCGAGGGGGTAACGATGATTGTGGAGTTGAAGGACTCTTTGTCGGAGAGCGAGCGCAACGCCGTTGCAGAGAGGTTGGCCGAAAGCGATATGGTGGTTGCGCTGAAATATATCTCCAAAGATGAGAAGTTGAACGATGAGGAGTTTCGTCGCACCTTTGCCGTAGATGTCAAGGCGGCGTTGGGCGAAAACCCGTTGCCGGATAGTTTTGACGTAACGCTGTCGGCACTCTCCTCTGACGAGGAGGCTCTCGCAGCCTTTGTTGAGGAGGCGTCAAAGATTGAGGGTGTTACCCACGTCTCCTATCCGAAGATGTTTCTTGGTGTGATGCACTCGGCACTTGATGTGATGCAACTCATCGTGCTGATTGTCGGTGGTGCGCTCCTCTTGGTGTCGCTTCTGTTGGTTGGCAACACGGTGCGCTTGGCGGTCTATTCCGAGCGCGAACTGATAAACGTCTTGAAGGCCGTAGGAGCAACCCGATGGTTTATCGTAAAGCCCTTCCTTGTTAAGAGCCTGTTGCAGGGCGTTATCGCAGGTGTGGTGGCGACAATTCTGCTTGTGCTTGCGCTCTACGGAGTGGACTACGCACTACCCGACCTCGGCATCGCCTCGCAGGTTGAGTTGATTGCCATAATTGCGGGCATAATGGTTGCTGTGGGTGTGGTGATTGCGGTTGTCGCAACCCTCATCATCGTCAATAGATTTGTAAGTATGAAAACCAATAAAATACACCTTTATTAGTATGGCGGAGATCAAGAAAGATAACCCCAAGGAGGGTATGCCACTCTCAATAATCAACTACTGCCTGATGCTTGTCGGGGCGATAGTTATAGTTATCGGCTTTATCCTTATGGCAGGAGGAACGGAGGCTACGCCGGAGAACTTCTCCTACGACATCTTCTCGTGGCGACGCATAACCCTCGCACCGATAGTTGTCGTAGTGGGCTTCGCCTTTGAGATTTTCGCCATAATGAAGCGTTTTAAGCGTTAGTGCCGACAATGCTATTTTGCACGGAGAGGTGCGAGAATAGATATTGTTTCGTATATTTGCAGTTTGAGAAGATAATATAAAAATAGTATAGAGTATGAGAATAGCACAATTACTTAAATCTACCTCCTACGGAGAAGAGGTTGTTGTAAAGGGCTGGGTGCGTACGAAGCGAGGTAACAAGAATGTTGCCTTCCTCGCGTTGAACGATGGCTCGTGTGTGGCAAACATTCAGATTGTTGCCGACCTTACCAAGATCTCGGAGGAGGAGTTGAAACCTATCACCACAGGTGCGTGTGTTGCCGTTAAGGGTACACTTGTAGAGTCGCTTGGCGCAGGTCAGGGCGTGGAGGTTCAGGCCGAGAGCATTGAACTCTATGGCGCAGCCGACCCAGCAACCTATCCATTGCAGAAGAAGGGACACTCGTTGGAGTTCCTCCGCGAGATTGCCTACCTTCGTCCGCGTACAAACACCTTTGGTGCGATTTTGCGTATCCGCCACGCTATGGCATTCGCTATCCACAAGTTCTTCAACGACAAGGGTTTCTACTACCTTCACACTCCGCTTATCACCGCTTCGGACTGTGAGGGTGCAGGCGAGATGTTCCAAGTTACAACCCTTGATTTGAACAACCTCCCACGTACCGAGGAGGGGGCAATAGATTTCGCACAGGACTTCTTCGGCAAGCCTTGCAGTTTGACCGTATCGGGACAGTTGGAGGGCGAGTTGGGCGCATTGTCTATGGGACAAATTTATACTTTCGGTCCTACTTTCCGTGCCGAGCATTCAAACACTCCTCGCCACTTGGCAGAGTTCTGGATGATTGAGCCGGAGGTTGCCTTCTTTGATTTGCAGGACAATATGGATATGGCGGAGGAGTTCTTGAAGTACCTTATCCGCTACGCCCTTGACAACTGCAAGGAGGACCTCGAATTTATGAACAAGATGTGGGACAACGAGTTGCTCGACCGCCTCAACTTCGTATTGGAGAACGACTTTGTACGCCTCGACTATACCGAGGGTATCGAGATTTTGAAGGCTTCGGGCAAGAAGTTTGAGTTCCCTTGCGAGTGGGGTAGCGACTTGCAGTCGGAGCACGAGCGTTACCTCGTAGAGGAGCACTTCAAGAAGCCGGTAATCCTTATCAACTATCC
>JAFXHB010000002.1 GCA_017536605.1 Alistipes sp. | reverse complement strand
ACCGAACAAATCGACCACAATCTTCTGCAACCACTCGTTCCAGCCCATGTAGTAGCTCATGGTCTTTGTAGGGATACGACCACGCATAACCGCCATAGGCGCACGCGATACGAAGCCCGACGAGAGTACGATACCATTCACATTGAACTTCTCAATCTCCTTCGCAATCTCGATGCTCTCGGGTATCTGAATACCACTCTTGAAGCCGTCCTCCATATTGTGCTTAACGAGTACAGCAGTGCCAGTCTTCTCGGCAGCCTCCATAACCTCCGTTAGACACATCTTCATAAAGCGCATACGGTTTTCCAATGAGCCACCAAACTCATCACGGCGGCGGTTAGTCCAAGGCGAGAGGAACTGCGAGATAAGGTAGCCGTGTCCTGCGTGTACCTCCACGCTATCAAAGCCCGCCTCGTGTGCAAGCAATACTGCCTTACCGAAGTCCTTTGCCGTGTCGGCAATCTCCTTGTGCGACATACGACGGTGGAAGGTAGGGGAGTAGAGGTTAAAGCCATTTGATGCCGATACAGGGAAACTACCTGCTGTTGACCAGTGAGTCATATTTCCGCAGTGTCCAATCTGAATACCTGCGGCAGCACCCTCGGCGTGAATTGCATCGGTGATATCCTTCAACGGCTCAACAACCTCATCGCGCAACCACAACTGCGAGTTGAACGATACGCCGCTACGGTTGATTGAGGCGTAGGCGAGGGTAGTCATTCCGACACCGCCCTTTGCGACGCTTACGTGATAATCCTTCAATTTTTGGGTTGGATTGAAATCCTTACCCATTGACTCAAACGCAGCCGAGCGAATTGTGCGGTTACGAAGAGTTATCTTGTCATTAAGTTTGTAAGGTGTAAAGAGTTTCGACTCTTTGAGATCCTTTGCCATAATCTTATGTTTTTAACTATTAGCCATTGGCCATTAGCTGTTTTAATTTTTAATTCTTAATTTAGTACAAGAACGGAATGATACGTTTGCGCTTCAACTTTGTAAACTCCTCACCGAACTCGCTCTCATAGCGTTTGTAGAGATCAAAGGCGCGAGGCGCGAGGTTTGCGAATGTCCACCACGCAAATACCAAACCTGCCCACGACCACGAAGCGATGGCGTAGCCAACCCACTCCATAAACTCGCCGAAGTAGTTTGCCGACGAGACGAAGCGGAACATACCGCCTTTCGGAATGTAGTGTTTCTTGTCGCCCGGCTTGCGTAGGTGACGAATGATGTAGTCCGAATGGAGGTTTGTGATAAAACCGAACAACCAAACTGCAATGCCGATGTAGATATATGGCTGGCTAAACCAGTCTGCGTAGTAGTTGAGATCTGGTGCAAAGTAGAACAACCAATAACCCTGCATCAAAGCGTTCAGGGTGTTGAAGGTCATTCCCATCAACATAATCGTAACAGGCATCTTCGAGTTTCCGCGAATAAGCATCGGGAAGATAAATGAACGCTGGAAGTAGTGAATCTGAATGATCGAGAACAGCACCATTGGTGCAAGTTCGGTTGTCATCTCTCCGAGGTAGTACCACAATGCCCACATTGCGATAAATACGGGAGCCTCCATCAAAACCCAAGCCACCTTGTTGGGAATCGGGAAACCGAATTTAGGGTTGTAGAGATAGCCGTAGCCCGCCTTTACGAAGTGTAGAGCGATAAATACGAAGAGCGCGATAACGGCCATAGTAATCAAAAAGATCCAATAGTTTTCAAGTGTAACTTCCATAAGTTTAGGTGTTAAGTCTTGCAAAAGTATTACTTTTTATTTATTTATCAACTATTTAGAGCCAAAAAAGATAACATTTAGTTACACATTGAACAGGAAGTGCATTATATCGCCATCTTCAACAACATACTCCTTGCCTTCAATTCCAATCTTTCCGGCATCACGACACGCCTTCTCCGAGCCAAGCGACACGTAGTCGGCATATTTGATAACCTCGGCGCGGATAAAGCCTCGCTCAAAGTCGGTGTGAATTACACCCGCAGCCTGTGGAGCCTTTGTGCCTTTGCGGTAGGTCCAAGCGCGAGATTCATCGGCTCCCGTAGTGAAGAATGTTTCAAGTTCAAGCAACTTGTAGGCAGCCTTAATAAGTCTTGCAACACCCGACTCCTCCAAGCCCATATCCTCCAAGAACATCTGTCGCTCCTCGTAACTCTCCAACTCGGCAATATCGGCCTCCGTAGCCGCTGCGACAATCAGCATCTCGGCATTCTCGTTGGCAATAGCAGCCTTTACCGCCTCGGTGTGAACATTTCCCGTTACTGCACTCGCCTCATCGACATTGCAGACGTAGAGTACAGGCTTGTCGGTCAGAAGGTTCAAATCGCTTACCACCTTACGCTCCTCCTTGTCAAGTACGAGGGTGCGGGCGCATAAGCCCTGCTCCAAAACCTCCTTGTAGCGGAGCAGAATCTCGTATTGACGCTTTGCAATCTTGTCGCCACCGGTTTGAGCCTGCTTTGCCACCTTTGCGATGCGGTTTTCCACCGTTTCAAGGTCTTTCAACTGCAACTCTGTATCTATAACACCCTTGTCGCGTACAGGGTCTATTGAGCCATCTACGTGTGTGATGTTGTCGTTATCAAAGCAGCGCAAAACGTGTATGATAGCGTTTGTGTTGCGTATATTTGCAAGGAACTTATTTCCAAGACCCTCTCCCTTTGAAGCACCCTTTACCAAGCCTGCAATATCAACAATCTCGATAGTTGTCGGGATAACTCTCTTCGGGTTGTCAATCTCTGCCAACTTGACAAGACGCTCGTCAGGAACGGTAATCACGCCAACATTTGGCTCAATAGTACAGAAAGGGAAGTTTGCCGACTGCGCCTTTGCATTGGACAAACAGTTAAAAAGTGTCGATTTACCTACATTCGGCAAACCTACTATTCCACATTGTAATGCCATAATAAACTTATACCTTTACTCTTGAAAATTGTTCTGATTGGTAAATTTTGCACAAATCTGCGGTCGCCGAAATGCTCACATACGCCGAGTATGCTGCGCTTTCATCGCCTTGCTTTGCACAAAATTTCCTTAATCATCTCCAATTTTGTTTTTTGTATCTAATTTTCAATTTTTAAAAGCCAATGGCTAATGGCTAATGGCTAACAGCCTTCTGCCCTTTTAATTCTTGGCTTTGCCAAACAGCGTTGCCGACGAGCAATCGGTAATCTCTACCTCAATATAGTCGCCCGCGCCGTAGCCCTCTATGCTGTCAAATACAACCATCTTATTCTGCGATGTGCGACCACAAAGTTGTTTGTCGCTACGCTTTGACCTGCCCTCAATCAGCACCTCAAAGGTTTTGCCTACATCGCGACGATTATTCTCCAACGACAACTCGTTCTGCAAGGCGATAACCTCGGTCAATCGTCGTGTCTTCTCCTCCTCTGCCACATCGTCTGCAAAGTGGCGTGCCGAGAAGGTGTCGGGACGCTCCGAGTACTTGAACATAAAGGCAGAGGCATAACCCACCTCGCGCATCAGCGAGAGTGTCGCCTCGTGGTCCTCCAAGGTTTCGCCACAGAAGCCCGAAATAAGGTCGGTAGTAATCGCACATTCAGGCATCGCCCTCTTTATAGCGTTCATACGCTCCAAGTACCACTCACGGGTATATTTGCGATTCATCTTTTCGAGCATCGCATTGGAGCCGGATTGGGCAGGCAGATGCACAGCCTTGCAGATGTTAGGGTAGTGCGCCATTGTCGCTATCAACTCGTCGCTCAAATCTTTCGGGTGCGATGTTGCAAAGCGCACTCGCAACAGTGGTGAAATATCGGCAACCTTCGCCAAAAGTTTCGGAAAATTGACCTCACCGTCGGCATAGGAGTTTACATTCTGACCGAGTAGAGTTACCTCACGATAGCCATTCTCGAAGAGTGTGCGGGCCTCGCTGACGATTGTTTCGTGCGAGCGACTGCGCTCGCGACCACGAGTATAAGGCACTACGCAGTAGGCACAGAAGTTGTTGCAACCACGCATAATCGAGATAAAGCCACTCACGCCGTTCTTGTCAAGGCGTACGGGAGCAATGTCGGCATAGGTCTCATCTGTGGAGAGCAGGGTGTTGATACCCTTGCCACCACTCTCGGCTTCACGGCACAACTTCGGAAGGTCGCGGTAAGTGTCGGGTCCCGCCACAATATCTACTCCGCAGTCGCTGTTGAGCAACTCCTCTTTCAGACGTTCTGCCATACAGCCTATAACACCCACGCGGAGCGACGGCTTCTTTCGGCGTAGGCGACGCATCTCATTGAGTCGTCCCCAGATGCGTTGCTCGGCATTGTCGCGTACCGAACAGGTGTTTATCAAGATGATGTCAGCCTCCTCAATATGCTCGGTGTAGAAGTAGCCCTCTTTCTGCATAATTGAAACTACAATCTCCGAGTCGCCAAAGTTCATCTGACAACCGTAGGTCTCGATAAATATCTTCTTGCCCTCTCCCGTGAGAGGTCTTAAATTTGTCAAACTCATAAATAAAAAATGGCTAATAGCTAATAGCCAAAGTTTACATATTCTCCAACTCGTGCTTCTCCGGCATTGGCTTAAAGCCCTCTCCGAAGGTGTTGTAGGCATTCGCCACAACCATAAATGCCTTCGGGTCGTACTCCTTGATGGCGCGTTGCACCTTCGGCAGTTCGCGACGAGGCACCACAAGGAAGATCATCTCCTTCTCCTCGTTGGTGTACATTCCGCTGGTCTTTATATATGTGCCGCTACGGTCCATCTCTTCAAGTATGTGGCGACGGAACTCCTCGTTATGGTGCGATGTTATAATGAAGATTATACGGTCATACGACGCTCCGTCAAGCATATATGCCAATACTCGTGAAGATACATATATGGCTACGAGCGAATAGAAGGAGAGTTGCCAAGCGTCCTCCTCGCCACCGTTTTCGCTTCCGATACCAAATCCGATAACCAACAATCCTGCGAGGACAACTACTGCATCTGCGATAAGGACACCTCGTGAGAAGTTTATGTGGCAATACTTCTGTAAAATCATCGCCACGATATCCGTTCCTCCCGTCGTTGCTTGCTGTTGGACAACCAAACCTACACCGACGCCTATAATCACCGCGCCGACGATAGAGGTCAGCATCAGGTGGTCTGTCATATTGAGTATGCCTCCGAGCATATATTTCGGGTCAAGGCTCTCCATCGCACCCTCTGGCGCACCCTTGAATGCCCACTCCGTAAAGAGGTTCATCAGTCCGGGAGTGGTGAGTGCGGCGACTACGGTCTTCGCTCCGAAACGAGGTCCAAAGAGGATAAAGGCGATGATTAGCAACACCGAATCAAAAATATATCCGAAAGTACCCACTTTGATTGAGGGGAAGATGTTGTGTAATACGATACCTGCACCGTAGATTCCGCCCGGTACTATTTTGTACGGGCTAATGAACAGTACATAACCGGCTGCAAGTAGCGTACAACCCAAGAAAATCATAAACCACGACCACCACCAACGTGGGGAGAGTAACTCGGAGAGATGCTTTTTTATATCCATAGTTTAGTATGCTAATGCGTTAAACCATACATTTTATATGTATCAACCCGCAAAGGTAAGAAAAAAAGTGCGAATTTTGAAAGAGTTTTTTGCAAATGTGCGAAAAAGCCCCTGTGATGTTCTATTTTTTTAAGATATGCTTTTATTATTACAATTTATTTGTATCTTTGTCCCGAATGTGAGTGTGAAAAAAGTATGGTAATTACCTATTATTGCATTATCACAATGTTGATTGCCGCCTACCTGCTTGGCTCGATTCCGAGTGCGGTATGGATCGGCAAGCGTTACTACGGTGTAGATGTTCGTGAACACGGTAGTAAAAATGCCGGTACAACCAATGTTCTGCGTGTTCTCGGTACTCGTGCCGCTATTCCTGTCTTCGTGATTGACTTTCTCAAAGGCTTTTTGGCAGTTACGCTATTTACTTTGTTGAAATACGACGAGGGGATACAGCGGTTTCCCGTCTGGATTATCAATCTCAAAATTGTTGCCGTTTTTGTGGTGGCGTTGGGACATATCTTTCCGATTTTTGCCGGATTTAGAGGCGGCAAGGGCGTGGCGACGATGCTCGGGGCAGTTACGGGTATCCAACCGAATGTGGCGTTGCTCTGCTTCGCGGTTTGGTTTGTGGTCTTTATGCTGTGGCACTACGTGTCGCTTGCCTCAATTGCTGCGGGTGGCTGCTTCCCGATTTTTGCCTCAATCTTTGCGGGTAGTATGTATGCACGCTACGGACTCGAACACACGCCTATCACCTTTGTTGTCTTCTCCTTTATCGTGGCGATAATTTTGGTATGGACACACCGTAAAAATATCGGCAGAATACTTGACGGCACAGAGCCGAAAGCCCGAATATGGGAGTATCTGGCCCGCGAGATATCGCTCAATGATGGCGAGAAGAACGCTGATACAAACGAGAAAAAATAAGATAAAACAAACATATAACACAACTAATTTATGTTACAAGCAAACCTAATCAAACTCTACGAGAAGTCTTTTCGTGAGAATAGCGACCGATCGGCAGTTACCGACTACTTTTCAGGAGAGACCTACTCGTATTATGGCTTTGCAAATGAGATAGCAAAGTTGCATCTGCTTTTTGAGGAGGCGGGTATTAAACAGGGAGATAAAATTGCATTGGTTGGTCGCAACACTCCTCGTTGGTGTGTAACCTACATTGCGACGATTACCTACGGCGCGGTGATTGTGCCTATTATGCAGACCTTTACATCAAACGATATAGCCCACATTGTAAACCACTCGGAGAGCCGTCTGCTCTTCTTGACCGACTCCTATTGGGAGGGTCTTGATGAGGACTCGCTGCCAAAAGTGGAGAGCGTCTATTCGATTACCGACTTCCACGTAATCTTTGAGCGTAGTGGCGACAAGATGGCAACCTTCGTCAATACTATCTCGGAGCGATTCCGCCAACGCTATCCAAATGGCTTTAACATTACCCACATTAAGTATCCGGAGGTTCCGAATGAGAACTTGATGGTATTGAGTTACACATCAGGTACAACGGGCTACTCAAAGGGTGTGATGCTGACCGGAAATAACCTCTGTGCCAATGTATATTATGCAATTACCAAAGTCAATAAGACAACCGGCAATCTCTGGTTCTATCCGGGACGCAAGACCTTGACATTCTTGCCGTTGGCACACGCCTTTGGTTGTGCTTTCGACTTCCTCGCGCCACTCGCTGCGGGTGTGCATATCAACCTCTTGGGCAAGATGCCTACACCGAAGGTGTTGGTTGAGGCAATGCAGAAGATTAAGCCTGCGATTATCTGCTCGGTGCCACTTGTTATTGAGAAGATCTACCGCAAGCAGGTTGCTCCAATGTTGGAGAAGGGACCTCTCTCGGTGGCGATGAAGGTGCCTTTGGTAAATGAGATTGTGCGTGCCAAGATAAAGGAGAAGTTGATGGGTGCCTTCGGTGGTAACCTTGAAATGTTGATTGTGGGAGGTGCTCCGATTAACAAGGAGACCGAAACCTTCTTCCACCAGATTCGCTTCCCGTTTGTTGTGGGCTATGGTATGACCGAGTGCGCACCGCTTATCTGCGTAACGCCACAGCCTGATGAGTTTAAGCCGGGCTCGTGTGGCAAATACTTGAAGGATTACCTTGACTTGCGAATCGACTCTGCCGACCCTCACAATATCCCGGGCGAGATATTGGTTAAGGGTGAGATGGTTATGCAGGGCTACTATAAGAACGAAAAGGACACGAAGGCGACCCTTGATGATGACGGCTGGATGCATACGGGCGATATGGGTACTGTTGACGAGGACGGAACAGTATATATCAAGGGACGTTGCAAGACGATGATTT
>JAFXHB010000019.1 GCA_017536605.1 Alistipes sp. | reverse complement strand
AGTAATCTCCCTCTATCTTCTCGTTAAAACAGACTGCTGTTGCAATGTGTGAAGGGTATTCCAATAGTACAACATCCAATCCCAACAACTCTTTTACAAGAATTGCAAACAACACGGAGCGATCTTCGCAATCGCAGTATGGGTAATAGAAAGGCTCGTCTCCGAAGAATGTCTTTTCGCGCCCGAATTGCTCATTGTCGGTTTTGTATTCAAATCCGGTTTGAACAAAGTTTAACAGAATATTTGCTGCATTCCTCTCCGAAAGCGACTTTATCCTCTCCTTCAGGAGTGGGTAGAGCTGCGATTTTACCTCGTGGCTTAATGAAGATGTTGCAAATAGCTCCCAACTACAGCTCGGATATGTGTCCAAAAAGTCGATAAGATTCCTATTAACCCTAATTTCGGTAGATACAGTAGGGTAGGCCTTAGAACCAACTCTGCGTTGTGTTGTTGGCAGGAATGGCAATGCAGGGAGGCTCTTCATAACCAAAGATGCACTTTTTTCGTTCGGGAAGGTGAAGTTGCACACCTGGATACCACCCTTGCGTCTGACTTTCGATAGATTATAGAAGGTGTTGTTGTCGATAACTACGTATGGTACAGCAAAAATCTTCTGACTGAAGGCTATGAGGCTGATTAGGTGATTGTCCTGCATACATAGGCGCACTTTGTATCCTAACTGGGCAAGTGCGTAGGTTTGAAGTATTACCGCCTCGTTGCTGTCGCTATCTCCAAAATAGTTCTTCGAGAAGATAGTCAGAAATTGGTATAAACCCCAGTCGCACAACTTTAATTGCTCTCTGTAGCTCAAGCAATCTACAAGGAATTGGTCGTATTTACCCGATGTCACAGCCTCCCAAGCACCACATATGCTCTCGGTGGATGTATCCTTAAGCCTAAATTTTGCAGTAGGGCAATGAACCGTACATTTGACGCCATAGAAGTTGAAGTTAAATATCTCCGATATTGGCTTCTCCGGTACAATAGGAGCTATCGGTTCGGGTTGTGCCGTTGGGTTGCTTTCCGATACGGGTTCGGTATGAGGGAGTGGCTTGCTGCTGATTGCAGGCTTGGTATCGATTACGGGCTTTGGCTCGGGCTTAATTGGTTTTGGCTTCCCCTCATTAAGCGATGACCTATCCCACTCATTTTTCAGGAATTGAGTGTAGATGTTATTTATGCTATCTCTGAATCCTCTGAATTTTCTATCGTTCGTTTTGCTGAAAGAGTCATATTTTGCGTTAATCTGCTGTCGAAATTGCTCGAACTTATCCCTGTCGCTTTGTGCCGAGGAGGTTTGTGGCCAAATTGCCGCTATGCCCAAACATAGTGATAATAGGAGAAATCTTTTCATTGCAAGAGTCGGGAGGTCCGTACGTGTTTTTTTTTGTTATCAGCGAACGGCCGGAGCCTCATTATAACCGAAACCGATAACTATTCATACCGCAAATTTAACAAAAAGTCTCTGCATATGCAACAATAAGGCTAAGAAGAGCTACTAAAATTCAATAAAAAAGAATCTGTCTAACAAGCTCTTTCGGCATCTGCCTTGTCTGAAAATGCTCATTTACGCTAAGTAAACTGCGCTTTTTCATCCTGCGAGCAGCCTCAAAATAGCTCTTGTTATACAAATTCTTGCAGAGTGAGGGTGTTAAAAAATGTACTGACCCCAAAAGTTTGGATAAAAAACTTTTGGGGTCACTTCAAAATGAACTCCTTATGTTATATTTTCATTATAGGAACATAAAGCGAATAAGATGCTGATTATCAGCGTCTTATTCGCTTCTTGACCATTTTTACATCATTACCTACAAAGTAACTCCGGTCTTAAATATCGCAATCTCCTTAAAGCCTACCTCTTCGTGCTTTAATAGTTCGCCGTTTGCTGTGGATAATACTTTGTCGATAAATCGGTTGAGTACCTCTTTGGGTGCCTCATCCTCCACAAGTGTTCCAGCGTTGAAATCTATCCATCCCTTCTTAAATTCGTAAAGATGGCTATTGGTCGAGATCTTCATTGTTGGTACAAAGCTACCAAACGGAGTCCCTCTGCCCGTCGTAAAAAGTACCATTTGACAACCGCTCAACGCGAGTGCTGACGAGGCGACAAGATCATTTCCTGGAGCTTGTAGCAGATTGAGTCCGCATTTAGTCACTCGACTTGTATAGTTCAATACATCTACAACCGTAGCCGCACCGCCCTTCTGCACGCAGCCGAGTGACTTCTCCTCCAATGTGGTTATTCCTCCCTTCTTATTACCCGGCGAAGGGTTCTCGTAAATCGGCTGATTGTAGCTCTTGAAATAGTCTTTGAAGTTATTGATTAGCTGCACCATATTATCGAAAATATCCCGATCCTGCGAGCGATTCATTAATATTGTCTCTGCGCCAAACATCTCTGGCACTTCGGTAAGTACGGTTGTTCCCCCTTGTGCGATAAGCCAATCGGAGAAGAGTCCCACAAGCGGGTTTGCCGTAATGCCCGAAAAGCCATCGCTACCGCCACATTTAAGACCTATCTTGAGCTTCGCGAGAGGTTGCGGTGTACGGTAGTCGTGGCGAGTAATCTCGACCAACTCACGGCACACCTTAACGCCCTCCTCAATCTCATCTTCAACCTCCTGCGCAACGATAAAACGCACTCGCTCGCAATCCCACTCGCCCATCTCCTTCTGAAATTCGCTCACTTGATTATTTTCGCAACCAAGTCCGAGTACAAGAATTGCTCCCGCGTTTGGATGATGCACCATCGCTGCTAACGCTTTGCGTGTATTGCAGTGATCCTCGCCGAGCTGCGAACAGCCATAAGGGTGGGTAAATGCCCGCACATCATCGAGGTGCGTGCAATCAATCTCCGCCTTTACCCTCTTGGCTATAGCCTCGGCTTGACCATTCACGCAGCCCACAGTCGGGATAATCCACAACTCGTTGCGAATACCCATATCGCCATTTTTGCGTGCGTAGCCCATCACTTTGCGCTCATCCGCAGGGTAGTGCTTCGGAGCAATACATTGCGAGTAGGTGTATTCGAGGTTGTCGTGAAGGTTGGTCTTGAGGTTGTGGCTATGAATCCACGCTCCCTTCTCAATAGTTGTGGTGGCGTGTCCGATAGGGTAGCCGTACTTTACGACATCATACCCCTCCTCTATTGTGTGCAGAGCAACTTTATGCCCTTTAGCGATACTCTCCACCAGTGTAATGTTCTTGCCCTCTATCTCGATAATCTCGCCTGCAGCAAGGT
>JAFXHB010000018.1 GCA_017536605.1 Alistipes sp. | reverse complement strand
CGAAGAACGATAGTGCGGCAATCAAAGACCCGACACGCACCTGCATCGTGGAGGGCGTGTTTGACATCTCCGGACTTGCATTGGAGGGTGTATTTGAGGAGTTGGATATTGAGTACGACCAAATCTCGACCATTCGTCGCACAATCTCTCCGAGTGGCAAGAGCCGCGCCTTCATCAATGACCAACCCGTACAACTTACGGAGTTGAAGGAGGTGGGAAGTTACCTTATAGATATTCACTCGCAACACCAAAACCTTATTCTCTCCTCGCCATCGTTCCGACTTCACGCACTTGATGCTGTGGCGGGCAACGAATCGCTACTCTCGCAGTACGCAGAGGTCTTTCACGCACTTGCCAAGGCAAAGAGCCAACTTGCAACACTTCGTGATAGCGCAAAACGCAACAACGAAGAGGAGGAGTGGCTCCGTCATCAGGTGGAGGAGCTCTCGTCGGCAACGCTGCGCATAGGCGAGAGGGAGGAGTTGGAACAGGAGTTGCGCACGCTTGAAAATGCCGACAGTGTTATTGAGGCTTTGGGCGAGGCGTGCCACCTGCTGAACGATGAGCAGATGGGCGCACTCAATTCGTTGCGCGAGGCGGAGCGTGCTGTACGCAAAATCGGCGACAACTACGGAGGAGCAAGCGATATTATGGAGCGATTACACTCTGCTACGGTGGAGTTACGCGATATTGAACGCACTCTCTCCTATGACTTGGAGCGCATTGAGAACAACCCTGAAAAGTTGCAACAGATTGCCGAGCGTCTTGACCTGATATATACCCTGCAACATAAACACCGCGTAGATGGTGAGGAGGAGTTATTGCAACTACTCGCACGATACAGCGAGCAACTTCGCGCCATTGAATCGAGCGATGAGGATATTGCCCGCGCCGAGGAGGAGGTAGAGCGACTTGAAGGCAAGGCAACGGAGTTGGCGAAGCGTCTGCACACAGAGCGCGAGAAGGCGGCACCGCAACTTGCAGAGCGAGTTACCGAGATTCTCAAAAATGTCGGTATGCCGATGGCGCAATTCACGATTACGCTCCGCGAATGTGAACTTACCGCAAGCGGAGGCGATGTTGCCGAGTATCTCTTCTCGGCAAATGAGGGTATTGCACCTCGCCAGATTGAGAAGATTGCCTCGGGCGGAGAGTTGTCGCGTGTAATGTTGGCACTCAAAGCAACCCTTGCCAAGCACCTATCGTTGCCGACCATCATCTTTGATGAGATTGACACCGGTGTATCGGGGCGCACCGCCTTTGATATGGGCGATATCATCAGCAACTTGGCGGAGGCGATGCAGATTATAGATATCACCCACTCTCCACAGGTTGCCTCCAAGGGTAACCGCCACTTCTTGGTATATAAGGAGAGTAGCAGCACCCATATCCGACCACTATCCGACGAGGAGCGTGTGGTTGAGATTGCCAAGATGTTGTCGGGCGACAGCATCACCGAGGCTGCAACGATTCAGGCACGACACCTTCTCTCTCTATAACTATTACTTATGAGGGGGATACTCTACATAATAGTTCTTTGTGCGGCACTCTTCACATCGTGTCGTGAGGTGGGTACAACACCCGATACCGAGCCTATCTATACTCCGCGCTACGCCAATGGCTTCTCCATTGAGCGCGACAAGGCAAATGGCACGAAGTATCTTGTGGTCAAGAACCCTTGGCAGGGGGCAGATGATATCACCCTCTTTCACCCAATCACAAGACCGGCAACGCGTATTGTTGCTATGTCGTCAAGTTATGTGGCGATGCTTGATGCCATAGGCTACGCCGACCATATCGTCGGTGTTTCGGGCGCACAGTTTATCTCTACGCCACGCGCCGTGGAGCGTATCGGGCGAGGAGAGATTGCCGACGTCGGCTTTGACGGCGCATTTGACCTTGAACGCATCTTGGCAATGCAGAGCGACCTTGTACTCCTCTATGGCGTATCAAGTGAGGAGAAGGGAATCTCAAACAGACTCAAAGAACTCGATATACCTTATATATATATTGGGGAGTACCTTGAAACCGAACCTCTCGGCAAGGCGGAGTGGGTGGTTGCATTGGGCTACCTCTGTGGTAGTGAAGATGAGGCTCTCGCTCTATTTGCAGAGACGGAGAGCCGCTACCTTGCGATACGCGACAAGGCACGCAACACGACACACCGACCACTCGTAATGCTCAACACCCCCTATCGTGATGCTTGGTTTATGCCCCCTACGAATAGTTATATGGTGCGCCTTATTGAGGATGCAAACGGTGAGTATATTTTAGGCGAAAAACGGGAAACGGGAAACGGGAATACCTCAACTCCAATATCGTTGGAGGAGGCTCTGCTGCTCGCCAAGCGTGCCGATTTTTGGCTAAACGTCGGACACCACCGCTCGTTGGAGGGGTTATCTCTTGCTAACCCCCTCTTTGGCGATGTACCTGCCGTATGTAACCGAAGAGTATATAACAACACCCGTCGCAACACTCCGAATGGGGGTAGCGACTTCTGGGAGTCGGGCGCAATCAAACCAGACGTCATCTTGGCAGACCTCGTAACAATTCTGCACGGCGACACAGCAGACAACGAGGCATTATACTACTACGAACAATTACAATAGTATGAGAAAGCATAGCGCGATAATTATCTTGGCTCTCGCCCTCCTGACCGCGATACTCTTTGTGGTCGATATCGCTGTGGGTACGGTCAATATACCCCTCTCGGAGTTGCTCGGAAGCCTTCTTGGAGAGGAGAATGGGGCGACCGATATAGTCGTGAAGATACGACTACCGCGCACCATAGTAGCACTCTTGGCGGGCGTAGCCCTCTCGGTCAGCGGCTTGCAGATGCAGGTTCTGTTCCGCAACCCATTGGCAGGTCCATACGTTTTAGGCGTCTCGGCCGGTGCAAGTCTTGGTGTGGCACTCTTCCTGTTGGGTGCGCCCCTGCTCGGCATTACCGCTACAACCTTCACCTCGCTCGGCACTGCGGGGGCGGCGTGGATAGGCGCAGCGATGGTGCTGGTTATCGTCGTGGCACTCGCCCACAAGGTGAAGGATATTATGGTTATCCTCATTCTCGGCATAATGCTCTCCTCGGCGGTAGGCTCTATTGTTGAGATTATGCAGTATTTCAGCAACGAGGCATCACTCAAATCATACGTCGTCTGGACTATGGGCTCGTTGGGCGATGTTACGATGTCGCAACTCGCAATCGTGGCACCTATCATTACAATAGGTGTTATACTCTCGGTGGCTGCCATAAAGCCGATGAATATGCTACTCTTCGGAGAGCGATACGCAACATCTATGGGTTTGAATACTCATCGCACACGTATACTTATACTTACATCAACAACCCTTTTAGCGGGTACTATAACCGCCTTTTGCGGACCGATAGGCTTTGTCGGTATCGCTGCTCCGCATATCGCCCGTATGATGATGCGCAGTGCCGACCACTGCGTCTTGTTGCCCACCACAATCTTTGTGGGTAGTATAATGATGCTTGCAAGCGACATTGTTGCCAAGACTCTGACCTTACCGATAAACACAATTACGGCACTCTTGGGTATCCCTGTCGTTATTTATATTGTATCTCGCAATCGCACACTCTGATATGATACGCATAGACTCTTTAACACTTGCCTATAATGAGCGCACCATTCTTGACCGCGCATCGCTCCACCTCAAAGCGGGCGAGTTGTGCGCCTTGGTGGGACGTAATGGTGCCGGCAAAAGCACGCTTATCCGTGCCATAACATCGTCGGACGGAATTAAACTTTGTGGCGAGCCTCTCGCAAAACTCTCTGCCGAAAGGCTGGCTCAATCGGTGGCGATAGTTACCACCGAGACTATTCGTGTGGCAAATCTACGTGTTCGCGATGTAGTGGCGATGGGGCGTGCGCCATACACGAATTGGGTGGGACATCTTCAAGAGATAGACCGACAAATCGTTGATGAGGCTCTTGATATGGTCGGTATGAAGGAGTTTGCCGAGCGCGACACCACAACTCTCTCCGACGGCGAGTTGCAACGAGCGATGATTGCCCGCGCCATAGCACAGCAGACCCCGATAATAGTGCTTGATGAGCCTTGTGCCTATCTTGATATTCCGACTCGCTTTGAGGTGTGTCGGCTCCTTGCAGACCTTGCCCACAAGGAGGGCAAGTGCATACTCTTCTCCACGCACGACATCGACTCGGCTCTCCCCGTATGCGACTCTTTCGCTATTATAGAGAATCACACCCTGTTAAAAGTTGATGCTGCCAAGGCCTCGATTGAAATTGAGCGACTTTTTAGGCGATAATTTGATAATTTTACTAACTTTGTACTCGAACAACTACTAAACAACCAACTACTATGCAGAGATTTTTAGTTTTCGCCGTTATGTTAATTACTGCGGCTACAACATTTGCAACGCAACCTCGTACAGAGTACCCTCGTCCGCAGTTTGAGCGCAGTGAGTGGGTAAACCTCAACGGAGAGTGGAGTTATGAACTTGACCTCGCAAATACAGGTTTTGAGCGCAAACTCTTTGAGCGCAACGGCTTTGACGGCAAAATTATCGTACCCTTCTGCCCTGAATCAAAACTTTCGGGCGTTGAGCACAAAGATATCATCACCGGAATCTGGTATCATCGTACAATTCAGGCACCTGCTACTTGGAGCGATAAGAAGATTATGCTTCACTTCGGTGCCGTATATTACGAGGCAGAGGTCTATGTTGATGGAGATTTTGTAGGTCGCCACTTCGGAGGCTCGTCGCCATTTGCTCTTGATGTTACAAAGTATCTTGCCGACGGCAAGGCTCACAACCTCATCGTTCACGCCAACAGCGACCTTCGTAGCAGAACACAAGGCTCGGGTAAGCAATCTTTGAAGAGTTACTCTTATGGTTGTGTCTATACTCGTACAACAGGTATCTGGCAGACCGTTTGGTTGGAGGCAACCAACAACTACTCGTTAGACTACGTACAAGTCATCACCGACATCGACAACCACCAAGTTATCGTAACACCTCGCTACTACGCAACCGCCGCCGCAAACACCCTTACTATCAACATTATAGACAATAACAAAGTTGTAGCAAAGAGGATAGCAAAACAGGTTGAGGGTATGCCTATCGTTATCCCTTTCAAGAAGTACCAAACTTGGTCGCCCGAAAATCCGAAACTCTACGATGTGGAGTATATCATCTCGGACAAGGAGGGCAAAGTTCTTGACCGTATCACCTCGTATATAGGTATGCGCAAGGTACATATTGAGGGTAACAAGGTCTATCTCAACAATCAGCCATACTACCAGCGTTTGGTACTTGACCAAGGCTACTACCCTGACGGCATTTGGACTGCTCCGAGCGACGAGGCGTTGAAGCGCGACATAGAGATTTCAATGGCTATCGGCTTCAATGGCGCACGCCTGCATCAGAAGGTCTTTGAGGAGCGATTCCTCTATTGGGCCGATAAACTCGGCTACCTCGTGTGGGGCGAGTATTCAAGTTGGGGTGCAGATATTGGTTCGCCTATCACCGCACGCAACTTCATATCGGAGTGGTGTGATATCATCGTTCGCGACCGCAACCACCCATCAATCGTTACTTGGACACCTCTCAACGAGGCGTGGAATCCGGATACCGTGCAATACCCTCGTTTTGTGGAGGACCTCTACGATGTTACGCATATGGTTGATCCTACACGCCCTGTAAATACCGTAAGTGGAGGTATCATTACCAACGAGTACGACATCTGCACAATGCACAACTACGAGCAAGATGGCGAGAAACTCAAAGCGAAGATCTATAACCCCGAAACAGGTGCTTTCTACCACTATCCGGCAAGACGTATTCCAAAGCCAAGCCATTCGAGCGAGTTCCCTACAACAGGCGATATCTCTACCAAGGCGGGCTTCAAGCAGGCTGTCTATGATGGTACGCGCCCATATATCTTTGACGAGTTTGGAGGTATCAAGTGCCTTGAAGCCACCCCAACCAAGGATTTAGAGAGGGGCAAAGCACAGACCACATCGTGGGGATATGGTGTCTCTACCCTTACCAAGGAGGAGTTCTACAAGCGTTTGGAGGGACAGGTCAATGCTCTACTCTCAATTAGCGAACAGGTTTGGGGGTATTGCTACACCCAACTCACCGATGTTGAGCAGGAGGAGAATGGTCTCTACTTCTACAACCGCACACCAAAGTATGACACTGCGCGTTTGAAGGCAATCTTCGGCAAGGAGCCGACAAAATAGTTGAGAGTCCAACCTCTTTTGATTAAAGGGCGTGTCTTGAATGTTTCAGACACGCCCTTTATACTTGGTATTTCACAGCAAAGACTTTCTACTTTACCAGCCCTGAAACTTTATCTAACTCCGCCATTCGCTTTTGGAAGTATTCGCGCAGATCCTTCCAACGATAGAATGGTGCGGTGGAAGACTTTATCGGAAGAGTTGCATCTTGCTCGTTGATAAGCGTACGCACCAGCACATTACCCCGCCTATTGCGATAGAAGACCATCTGAAACGAGGCTCCCATAGGAATCATCATACTGTAATTTACCGATGTTGCCGCCTTCTCAACATCTGTATCCATATATTTAGGTTTGTAGCCATCGTAGCCCAGCGCAATAACGAGTGGTATAAAGTATGTGTCGTGCGAGAAGCGAAGATGGGCTACCGTATCGCCATTTTCGCCCTTAACCGCCTTGTCGCCATAGGAGATTATATCCTCAATGAGAGGTCGCATACAGGCTTGGCGCAGATCCATATATGGGTGTCCCTCGCTACCATAGTAGCAGACATTGGCGAAAGAGGAGAAGAGATACATCGTATATCGCTGCTCGTCGGTATATATCTGCGAGAGGAACTCATCACTTCCGACCTCAAAGTTGAGCGCGAAGTGCAAGATGCTGAACAGACGGTGCATAAAGTGGAACGAATGGCTCTTCGTCGCAGCGAGGAACTGCTCCGGCGAGTGGGTTATCACCCTCAATGCCGAGGTGAAATCCTGCTCATTACCCCACTCCTTACGCAACTTGCGCCACTCGCCACGCCGAGCGTGGGTTCGGTGCGCATCTGCCATCTCCTCCGTATATAGCGACTTGTCGCGTCGCTCCAACGGACGCATAATAAGCATATCCTGCTCGGTTGAGGAGTTCTCCACCTTCAAGGCGGGATATGCCTCGCAGAGCGACTTTACGAAGTTCTCGCGGCTATCCTTACAACGCTGTCGGTCGCTGGAACGGGCGTTAATTACACCCCCATTCTGAAACACCTCCGGAAAGTTTTGTGCCGTACGTGCGCCCATCTCGCGGAGTTGCTTTGCGCCGAGTGCGGAGAGTTGTCCATTGTTTCCCTGCTGCTTGGCGTATGCCTCGCGCACATACCCAAGAGCCTGCTTACCAACATCGGTCAATAGATTGAGCGAGTCCGCCTTTTCAAGTGTTACGAGCAGACGTTTCTGCGCTTTGGAGCCCAACTCATAGCGCGAGCCGTGTCGCCCAAAGTGCGATATGTAGAAGGGCTCATATCCACGAGGAGCATCGGCAACCTCCCCAAGCGGTATGGGCGGATATGTCGAGTAGGTCGGGATTGTAAGGTTGTGGTAACGCTCAATCATTGAGCGCACCTCTGCCGGTGTCTGTGCCGATAGGCTGAACACCAAAAGAAGCAGTGAAAGTAGTGTTAAAAGTTTGCGTTTCATACCTTATATAAAAAGTTGTTATTCATACAGTTCGCCTTGATAAGCACCCCTCTCGCGAAGTCGTTTCTCAAACATCGCCCAGAGTGTTTCGTTGCGCACCAACCCCCAATTACGACCATAGTGGTAGCGCGGAGGTGCTTCACTTGCGAATCGCTCTACGACAATATCGGGACGAAGGCGACGCAAAATCTCAACCATCAAATCAAGATAGTCGTCCAACTCCCAAAATCGGAACAACTCCGGGTGTTCGTCATACTCGCGCTCCATCGCCGTACCGCGAAAGACCTGCAACTGGTGAAATTTTATGGTCGTAAGTGGCAGAGCGTTAATGCGTTCTACCTGCGCGAGTATCATCTCGTCGCTCTCTCCCGGCAACCCCAGCACAAAGTGCGCCCCCACCGACAGACCACGCTCGGCAGTCATCTTGACGGCACGCTCGGCACAAGCAAAGTCGTGTCCGCGATTTATGCGTTGAAGGCTCTCATCGTAGCACGACTCTATGCCATACTCAACGGTGATATAATACTCTTTGCTCAACTCGGCAAGGTAGTCCAGCACCGCCTCATCAACACAGTCGGGACGAGTACCTATAACAAGCCCCACAACCCCCTCGTGAGAGAGAGCCTCGGAGTAGCGTTGGCGTAGCACTTCAAGTGGTGCATAAGTATTTGAAAACGATTGAAAATAAGCAAGATAACGTGAGGCGGTACGATAACGACGCTGGTGAAACTCGATGCCCTCGTCTATCTGTTGCGTGATGCTCTTGACCGCCTTGCAATATGAGGGTGTAAAGGCCTCGTTATTGCAGAAGGTACACCCTCCTCGCCCCACTCGTCCATCGCGATTTGGACAGGTAAAGCCCGCATTTATCGCCACCTTCTGCACCCTCTCGCCAAAGCGGGCGCGGAAGTATGCCGAGTAACTATTGTAAGGTCTATTGTCGCCCCACGGATACATCACATTACACATCTATTCGTTGAACAAAGATAGAAACTATTTATTATTAACAAGCAGTATTATCTCTAAAAATAGCACATTATTTGCAACATAGTAATATAATTACTATATTTGCGAAAGGTATGCACAAATCTGAAACTACTATGGAGAAGAGTTTAGAGTTAAAGTACATTCACGCCGAGAAGATAGAGATGCTTCCGGCTGCTGACCGCGAACTTATTGCCGAGGCGCAGAAGGCCACCGAAAAGGCGTATGCTGCCTACTCAAATTTCAAAGTAGGAGCAGCAGTTCGTCTGCGTAGCGGAAAGATTATGCACGGAGCAAACTCCGAAAGCGAGGTCTTCCCTTCGGGCTTATGTGCCGAGCGTTCGGTACTCTACTACGTGGAGGCAAACCACGCCGACGACCCTATTGAGGCGTTAGCGATAGCCTCAAACCCATCGGAGCGCGAGTGCTATCCGTGTGGCGGCTGCCGTCAGGTGATACTTGACGTTGAACGCCGACAAGGCTCGCCAATCAGAGTAATAATGAGTGGCAATGGCACCGCCTCAATAGTTGAGAGTGCCGAGTTACTACTACCATTCACCTTTAAGTTATAACCCAATAGATGTTCAACCCGGACGATATACTCTACGAAGATAACCACATTCTTGTCGTAAACAAACACGCAGGCGACCTCGTACAGCCCGACCGCGACACCGATGAGGCTCTTGAAAACTATATCAAGGCCTTCATCAAGGTGCGCGACCACAAGCCGTACGATGTCTTTCTCGGCGTTGTACATCGTATTGACCGCCCTGTATCGGGTGCAGTCCTCTTTGCGAAGACCTCAAAGGCTTTGGTACGCCTCAACGAGATGATCAAGCGCGGGGAGATTACGAAACACTATTGGGCTATTGTGGAGTCCCGCCCGCAGACCGAGCAGGGGTCATTGCGCCACTACATCTTGCGCGACGGAAAGAGCAATCGCTCACACGCCTACGACACCCCTCGTAAGGAGGCAAAGGAGGCTCGTCTAAACTTTGAGGTTATCGCCGCAAGCGAGCGATATACTCTCCTCGATGTGGAACTGCTAACGGGCAGACACCACCAAATCCGCGCACAACTCTCAAAAATCGGTTGCTCAATAAAGGGCGACTTGAAGTACGGAGCAAAGCGTTCCAATCCGAATGGCGGCATCTCGCTCCATTCGCGCACCCTCTCCTTTATACACCCCGTGCGCAAGGAGCCTATCCAGATTACGGCTCCCGTACCGAAAGATGACAACCTCTGGCAATTCTTCGAGAAAAACATCTAACCCGAAACCGATATGCGTATAGTTATACAGAGAGTATCTCACTGCGAAGTCGCCATCGAGGGCAACATTGTCGGCAGAATCGGCAAGGGTATGATGATTTTGCTCGGCGTGGAGGCAGAGGACAACGATACGGATATTGAGTGGCTATGCGGAAAAATTGCACACCTCCGAATCTTTGATGATGAGAGTGGAGTGATGAACCTTGACATTCAACAAGTTAATGGCGAGGTGTTGGTCGTATCGCAATTCACGCTCTACGCCTCAACCAAGAAGGGCAACCGCCCATCATATATCCGTTCTGCACCCGAACCTATCTCCCGACCTATGTACGAAAAGTTCCTAAAACACCTCTCCGCCACACTCGGCAAGGAGGTAGCACACGGAGAGTTTGGTGCCGATATGCAGGTCTCTTTAACAAACGATGGACCTGTAACCATTTGCATTGACTCAAAACACAAAGAATAACCAACAACCTAAACAATGAAACGACACTTCTTAACAATTCTCTTAACAGCACTATCACTCTGCTATATAGGCGAAGTGTTCGCCTGGGGAGGTGCTGCCCACACCGCAACAACACTGATTGCCGAACGCCACCTAACGCCAAAGGCAAAGGAGATGGTGGAACACTACCTCGGACATACGCTCCCATTCTATGCTATTTGGTTAGACCAAGTCGGCTACTCCGACCCTTATTACAAGGAGGCTCCGGGGCATACAAATATGGCTGTTGACCATACCGGCACACTGCCCGACAGCGAAAAAAAGGCTGTTTCGTTGACGATTGAGCGTATTCGCAAGGATATGAAGCATTTGGACAAACTCAACGACTCGACTATCCGCGTGAATCTACTCTACCTGATTCACACCGTAGCCGATATGCACTGTCCGGGACACAACTATATCCCTGCCAAGCCGGGTACTCCAAAAAGGCACTACCGTCTGGTTACAGGCAAGAAGAACTCCCGAGTTTCGTTCCACTCATTCTGGGATAATGATGCCTTCAACTATAAGCGCAACAAGTGGACAGCAGAGCGTATTGCTGACCACATTGACAATCTCACGCCAAAGGAGCAGAAGAAGATTGTAAAGGGTACAGCCGTAAAGTGGTACTACGCCGAGATGATTGACGCAAAGCAGCGTGCCATTGAACTGACACCACTCACCGGACACGTCAATAGTATTCCACGAGAGACACGTTTGGAGATGCAGCGCATCTGCGACGAGAAGGTTGTTGCAGGAGGTTACCGCCTCGCTCATATCTTGAACGAAATTTTCAAATAAAATATCTAACATTCAAACAAAAAAAACCTAATTATGAAAAAATGTATCTTTATCGTGCTGATGATTGCAATGTCATTCGGCACACTGCAAAAGGCCTTCGCGTGGGGTGGCAACGCTCACACCACCGTAACGGTTATTGCAGAGCGACACCTCACTCCGGAGGCAAAGGAGAAGGTTGAACACTACCTCAACCACACACTCCCATTCTATGCAATTTGGATGGACCAGATTCGCTACACCGACCCTTATCGCCCATCGGGTAAGTGGCACAGCAACTGGTGGGACGCAAATGGAAAGTTGGACGTTACCAACGAAAAGTGCGCCGCCTATCAGGTTGAGCGTCTGCGCAAAGAGATGAAGGACTACAAGAATCTTCCCGACTCGGTAGTTCGTCTGAATCTTATGTACCTTATTCACCTTGTAGCCGATATGCACTGCCCATCGCACAACTATTGGGACAAGAAGGCTTTTCCTCAATACCGCTACAACCTCACCAACAAGAAGGGTAAGAAGGTTTCGTACCACAGTTATTGGGACAACGCTCTCAACTATGGTCGTCGCAAGATGAATGCAGAGCAGTATGCCGACTACATCGACAACGCTACTCCGAAGGAGTATAAGGCAATCGTTAAGGGTAATGCTTACCGCTGGGCAAACACCAGCCTGCCAAACTTCTTGCGCACCTTTGAATTGACTCCAAAGGACTCAAATGTCGATGCCTACTCCAAGCAGCAGCGCATTGAGATTCGCAACATCTGCGACGAGGAGGCAAAGAAGGGCGGCTACCGCTTGGCACACGTATTGAACACTATTTTCAAAAAATAAATTGTAGAAACGCATTATGAAAAAGATATTTTTAGCACTCGCCCTTATCTGTGGCGTATATACCGCACAGGCTTGGAACTGGGTATATGACCAAGCCGCCCTTTTGTTGGCATACGAAAATATGACCCCTGCGGCACAGACCGAGTTGAAGAAGTACCTCGGCGAGGATTATTCAAAGCAGGTTCAGACCTTCCAAAAGGCTCGCAAAGCAGGAAATCTGCTCGAATCAGCAGAGTGGGAGCAGATCTCGCTTGATATGGATTTGAAACCTGTTGTTGCAGACGACAAGAACGCTATCGCTCAACTTGAAATGGCCGTTGAGGTGGTTAAGAACCGTGCAACAAAGAGCAATGAGGAGGTCGCTTTGGCTATGCACAAACTCATTGAATTGACTATCGCTATGCACAACGTAGGCAACATCTCTCTTGAAGAGTTCCCTTACTCAAAAGAGGACTTCGAGTTCCAGCAGTCGGCAGGCGGCTATGGCAAGAAGGAGAAGTTCCGCACTCGCAAGTGGAAGCACTTCTGGTCGTATGGCTTCTCGGTGTTCCACTCTGTCTGGTCAGCCGATATGCACGTACGCGAGTTGAAGGTTTGCCGTGGTCGCAACAAGGAGCAGTATATGGCTGGTTCTATCCGCGATTGGGCTACCGATATGGGCAAGGTCGTAAAACCACTCTACGAGTGGGCAGGTCCTGATTGCTACCTCTCTCGTTTGGCTCACTCGCAATACGAGGAGTTGTATCTTGATGGTGTGGCTCGCGCTTCGTATCGTATCGCAGCCCTCTTCAATGAGGCAACCAAATAGTAGGTGTAATGAAAAGGCTTCTTTTCGTTGCCCTCGCAACGTTTATTACCGTGTGCCCTACCCACCGCGCTATGGCGTGGGGCAATACAGGGCACGCGGTAATTGCCTACTATGCCGAGCAACTGCTTGACGAGGATGTGAAGCAGAAGTGCCACCACTATCTCCACTCTACGCTCGCTTTCCAAGCGTCGTGGATGGACCAATATCGCTCCATAGAGCCCTTTACCGAGTGCGATAAGTGGCACAGTACCAATATAGATGCAAACTACAAGGTGGTTGTTGGCAGACACGACACTGCGGCATTTCAGATTGAGCGCATACGCAAGGAGATGGCAGACTATAATAGTATGCCCGACTCACTCGTAAAACTCAATCTGCGATACCTTATCCATATGATTGGTGATGCCCACTGCCCTGTACACGTGCGTTGGAGCAGAAAAGAGCACCCGGAGTTTCACTACTCGCTACTCAACAAGGGCAAGAAGTATAGTTATCACGGCTTCTGGGACTCATCGTTGCAGCGCTGGCGTACAAAGTGGACCGCCGAGCGATATGTAGAGGAGATTGGCTTTCTCTCAAAGGGTAAAGCAAAGAAGATTACGAAGGGTACAGCCTACGATTGGACACAGGAGACCGCCGATGTAGCACGAACCAAGTGCTTCCCGCTGATACCTGCCGGCACCGAAGTTAGCACGCTGCCGCAGGATAAACGCTACAAGATGCACTATATCGCCGAACAACAGGTACAGCGTGCAGCCTACCGTTTAGCAGCAGTTTTAACCGAGATTTTCAAGGAGTAATGTTATGAAGAGAGTCATCTTATTTATCGCAGTTGTCCTTGTCGGCACAGGTGTTGCAAGTGCGTGGTCGCGCGTCTATGACAAGGCTGTCTTGGAGGTTGCCTACCAGTCGATGGACGAAAAGACTCAACAACTTGTAGTCAAATATGTCGGTGAGGACTACACCAAACCGGCAGGACATCTGGCTTGGCACCGCAAGAATGGACGTATGCTTGAAACCGCAGGGTGGCACACGCTACACCTTGACGCAAACTTGCAACCGGCAGCCAAGGACGAAAACGACGCTCTGGTGCAGACCGAGAAGGCGTTACAGATTATCCGCAATCGCAAGTCGTACGACAACGAAGAGGTCGCTATGGCAATTCGTATCGTGATGAACCTCGTGATAGATATGCACAACCTCTCCAACGTAAAGATTGAGGGGATAGAACTCTCCGGCACAGACTTCAAGGTGGGTACCTCAAAGGGTACGTCTGGTGGTCGTACTGCAAAGATTACCCCCTACTCTTGGAAGTCGCTTTGGACAAGTCGCTACAACACCTATCACGGAGCCTACTCACCACAGATGTATGCCGAGGATATAAAGATTATGTTTGGCAACAAGCGCGAGGAGTTCTCACGAGGCTCGCTTAACGATTGGGTGCACGATATTGGTCTATACACCAAGCAGGCATACGATGTCTTGGAGCAGAACAACAGACAATTTCTACACAAGACCATTCAGGAGCACGAGGAGTTCCATATGAGTTGTTTGGCGCGTGCATCATACCGTCTTGCAGCACTGCTGAACGAAACACTCAAATAACAAAGAGATACTATTATGAAGAAAATCTTGATTATTACGATTGCTTTTGTGGGTGCATTAGGTGTGTATAACGCAAAGGCGTGGGGTCATCAAGCCCACGGAACTACTGCCTACATTGCAGAGCAACACCTTACACCCGAGGCAAAGAAGAAGGCGCATTACTATCTCAAACACACACTTCCGTACTATGCTTCGTGGATGGACGCTTGGAAATTTTCCACAAAATTCAGACAGGTAAATAGCTGGCATACAGGAGTGGCTATGGAAGATGGCGTTAATTACAATATGAAGAGCAGTAAATTTCCGGGGCGCGTTATGAGGCACCTTGTGAAAGCCCTTGCGGAGTTAGGCGATGGTAAGTATAAGAATTTACCCGATTCTGTTGTGCGCCAGCGACTTATCAATATGATACACTATGTAGGAGATCTGCATTGCCCGTGTCATATAAACTTCCCGAAAGAGACATTCCCTCATTATAGGTACAGCCTTAACAATAATGGCAAGAGGTTGTCTTTCCATCGCTATTGGGACGGCTCTCTGGCTTGGCAAGGTCGCGGAGAATGGACTTATGAGGAGTTTGCCACATTGGTAGATAAAGTATCGCCGGAGCAGGTGGCAGTATGGCAAAGTGGCACTCTCGAAGATTGGGGACGCGATATTGTGAAGTTGGGACATCGCGCACACGAAATTACTACCGAAGGTATGGATGTATCCAAGATGACCAAGGAGCAGAAGGCGGCTTCGATTGCCCTAACAGACGAGGCTATACTGATGGGAGGATACCGACTTGCTTATGTATTGAACACAATCTTCTCGGATGGTAACATTAAAACATATAACGAGGAGTGATTATGAAAAAGATATTTTTGTTGTTGGCGTTTGCATTCACCGCATTGGTGGCGAATGCGTGGAATAAGGTGTGTGATGAGGCGGCTGTAATTTTGGCAAGCCAGCACTTGACACCCGAAGCAAAGAGCGTTGTAGATAAGTATCTCGGAACCAACTATAACGATGATGTTCAGTACCTATATGCTCTCGAAAAGAAAAAGAGTGCAACCCATTCCAATGAGATTCATTACTTGCATCTCGACAAAAAACTAAAACCTAAAAAGTTCAAGGATGGTGATGCTTATGCCGCTATTAACGAAGCCTTGAAAGTGGTTAAGGCGCACAAGTCGCAGTCGCCAGAGAATGTTACGGCTGCGTTGCGTACAATCATAAATCTAATGTGTGATATGCACTGCCTCTCCAATATCCGTATTGACAAGATTCCACACTCCAAGTATGATTTTGAGTATCTACGTGTTGTTGCAGAGTATGGCAAAAAGAAGGACGCTACGGTGAAGGTGAAATGGTCAAAGAGTTGGGAAGGCTTCAACTATCCGAGTGGCTTTTCGGCTACATATCGAGCATATGATATGAAACTTTGTCTGGATAATAGATATGCAGAGTTTACAAAGGGTACGCTTGCCGATTGGGCAACCGATAATGGAAAAATTGCAGCACACTATCTTAAAATCTGTAAGCCTGATATGACTGTGTCATATATGGATTATATGATGAGGGAGGATGTAAGTTACGATATGCTTATCAAAGCGAGTTGCCGTTTGGCGGCACTTCTGAACGAGAATTTGAAGTAATAAATTCCCGCTTCAAGAAAAATAGCGTAGTGAAATAAATTTCACTGCGCTTTTCTTTTGTGATATGCGGAATAATCCCTATTTTTGTGGTTAATTAGTGAAATAGTCGCTTGGGCGACACAAAAGTATGAAGAGAGTTATCCTTTCCGGTGGTGGTACCGGAGGTCATATCTACCCTGCGGTATCGGTTGCAGAGTCGCTCAAAAGGCGATTTGGCGACGATATTGAGATTCTATTTGTTGGCGCAGAGGGCAAGATGGAGATGCGTCTTATCCCATCTCTCGGCTACAACATCAAGGGCTTAACCATCGCAGGGTTGCAGCGTCGTTTTACGTTGAGTAACTTCTTGCTCCCCTTCCGCATAGTGAAGAGCATCTCGCAGGCTCGCAAACTTATCAAGGAGTTCCGCCCCGATGTTGTGGCGGGCTTCGGAGGTTACGCCTCGGCACCGATACTCTTTGCAGCACAGAAGATGGGCATACCGACCGTGATTCAGGAGCAGAACTCGTATGCCGGTTTGGTGAACAAGTTTGTCGGCGGCAAGGCGAAGAGCATCTGCGTTTCGTACGACGGTATGGAGCGTTTCTTCCCAAGCGACAGAATAGTATTTACGGGAAACCCGTTGCGCAGTGCCTTCCGACGCGAGAAGGATATTCGCAAGGAGGCTTTTGCTCACTACGGATTGAAGGAGTCGTTGCCCACGATTTTGATACTCGGAGGCTCGCTCGGCACCCGCACGCTGAACAATATGATGAAGTCGTGGATTATGACGCTTGATGGCGAAGCCCCTGTACAGGTGGTGTGGCAAACGGGACGCTACTATGAGGCGGAGATGCGCCAATTTTTGGAGCAACGACCAACCAAGAATATCGTGATGGTGCCCTTCATTGAGCGTATGGACTATGCCTACGAGGTTGCCGACCTCGTTATTTCGCGCAGTGGTGCCTGCACCGTGTCGGAGTTGTGCTTGGCGGCGAAGCCTACACTCTTCGTTCCTTCGCCAAATGTGTCGGAGGACCACCAGACAAAGAATGCTATGGCGTTGGTAAATAAAGGGGCGGCACAGATGGTCAAAGATTCGGAGGCGGTTGATTGCGGAATTTCAACGGCACTGCGTATGGTTGGCGACAAAGAGCTACTCGCAAAACTCTCAAAGAGTATCGCCGCATTGGCAACGCCCGATGCAGCGGAGCGCGTAGCAGATGAGATTGTAAAACAGTTCAAAGATGAAGAATAGAGTCTATTTTCTTGGTATTGGCGGTATCGGTATGAGTGCCTTGGCTCGCTACTTCCTGCACGAGGGGTGGCGTGTGGCGGGTTATGACCGCACCGCAACCGACCTCACGCGCCGATTGGAGAGTGAGGGTGCGGAGATTCACTACGAGGATAGCGTGGAGTTAATCCCTGCGGAGTTCCTCTCAAAGGAGCATACCGTCGTAATCTACACACCGGCGATACCGGCAGACCACTCGGAGCAACGCTACTTTCAGGAGCAGGGCTTTGAGATAAGGAAGCGTTCACAGGTGTTGGGTTTGCTCGCGCAAGGTAAGTTCGTGATGGCTGTATCGGGTACACACGGCAAGACCTCAACCTCAACTCTCACCGCTTGGCTCAACCACGCCGTATCGGGTGAAGGCTCGGCGTTTTTAGGGGGAATATCCAAAAACTTCGCCTCAAACCTCGTGCTTGGCAAAGGCGACAGAATGGTTGTTGAGGCAGACGAGTTTGATCGCTCCTTCCTGCAACTCTACCCCAACTCGGCGGTGGTAACATCGGCAGATGCCGACCACCTCGACATCTACGGAACACACGAGAAGGTCAAGGAGGCATTCTCACAATTTATAGCACAGATAAAGGAGGGTGGCACACTCATCATCAAGAAGGGTGTTGATGTTGCCATTACAAACGATAAAATATCGGTTTACCGCTACTCCTACAACGAGGAGTGCGACTTCTACGCCCGCAATGTTCAACTCTTGGAGGGCGGCTACTATCGCTACGACATCGTAACCCCTACGGGCGTAGTTGAGGGGTGTACGCTCGGCATACCGGGCTGGGTAAATATAGAGAACTCGGTGGCTGCCGTAGCACTTCTCTGGTCGGTGGAGGGCGACTTGAAAGACCACGAGGCTCTGCGCAGAGCCTTGGCGGAGTTCTCGGGTGTAAAGCGCAGATTTGAGTTCTATGTCAATACTCCGAAGGGGGTCTATATGGACGACTATGCCCACCACCCGCGCGAGTTGGCGGCAACGATAACGTCGGTCAAGCAGATGTTCCCTTCACGCAAGGTTACTGCGATATTTCAACCTCACCTCTACACTCGCACGCGCGACCTCTACGAGGAGTTTGCCGAGGCGTTGAACGAGGCTGACGAGGTGGTACTCCTGCCAATATATCCGGCACGCGAGTTACCTATTGAGGGTATCACAACCGAGATTATCGCCGAGCGCGTAACCAAGCCGTATCGCATTGTTGAGCGCGAGGTGTTGGCAAAGAGTATTGAGGAGATGGCTACCGATGTGGTTGTGTCGTTTGGTGCAGGAAATATAGATGCCTGCTGTACGGCATTGGCAGAGGTGATAGCGGGAAAGGCGAAATAGAGCTATGTGGCGTAGGATATTAAACATAGTGCTTATGGTTTTGGCGTGGGGCGCAATCCTCGCCTACATACTCTATGCCTTGACGCTTACGCACCGACACAAGGAGAACCTTTGCGTGGAGAGTGTCGAGATAAACATTCTTGACAGCACCGCCACCACCTACCTTGTAAGTAGAGACTTTATGGAGCATCAACTCAAAACGAAAGGCTTTACGCTGGTTGGCAAGAGGGTAAAGGAGGTGGACTTCCTCTCCATTGCAGAGAGTATCGAGAAGAATGGGTTTGTTGAGCGTGCCAATGTCTATGCTTCGCTCTCGGGTAAGGTCTATATCGACATCTCGCAGCGTAAGCCCGTACTGCGATTGCGCACCAATGGCTACAACTCCTACGTAACGGACGATGGTTATATATTCCGCGCACCAAAGGAGTCGGCGTACTATACGGCGGTTGTTACAGGCACATTCCGTCCCATTGCCGCACCAACCTTTAATGGCCATACGAAGAGGTTGTACAAAGAGAGGGTGGAGCGCATTCACGAGAGGATAGAGGAGATAAAAGAGTCGCACGCCGACACATACCAAAACAACCGAGAGTATCAGAGGTTGCTACGACAGGAGAAGCGTATCACAAGACAGCACAAAGACTTGGGCAGACTTATTGACTTTGTGCAACACATCGCCGAAGATGACTTTTGGAGGGCAGAGGTGGTACAATACATTGCCGACACTACATCTATGGGGGCGTTGTCGCTCCGACTTGTGCCGCGCAGTGGAAACCACATCATAATCTTCGGCGAACTGACCGACACGGAGGATAAGATGCAGCGATTGGAAAAGTTCTACAAAGACGGACTTACGCAACTCGGCTGGGAGAGATTTAAGACAATAGATATAAGATACGATAAACAAGTAATTTGCAGGGAGTAAAATGGCTAACGAGAAGATTAACGAGAAGCAGGAGTGCATTGTAGGTATCGATATCGGCTCTTCACACGTGAAGGTGTCCATCGGCTACAAGCAGGAGAGTGGTTTGCTCAACGTGAAGGGCGTTGAGATTCAGAATGTCAATGATAGCGTCAAGGACGGCTCTATCGTTCAGGTTATGGAGTTGGGTAAGGCTATTGAGGCGGCAAAGAGTGCCTTGGAGAGGGAGTTGAACGTAACGCTTAAAGATGCCTATGTCGGCATCTCTGGTTCGGCGGTGTCGTGCGCACGCTACGAGGACTTCGTCTCAATCAACTCGCCAAACAATCTGATAACCGAGTCCGATGTACACGATTTGACCGAGCGCATCAACAAGGTATCCACAAACAATGAGGATAAAATTATTGAGCGCATACTACAACGCTACATCATTGACGACAGACAGGAGGTTCGCAACCCTGTCGGAGCCTTCGGCACAAAACTCTCTGCCGAATATCTGCTTGTGCTTTGTAGCAAGGTGCAGATTGACCGTATTAAGCAGACCCTCTTCCAAGCGAGATTACAATACAAGGGTATCTGCGTCAATCCTATCGCACAGTCGCTCGCCCTACTTTCAAAGGAGGAGCAAGATGAGGGCGTTGCCATTGTGGATATAGGCTGCGACTTGACCGACATCTCGGTTGTCAGAAATGGCAAGGTCTGCTACTTCGCCTCACTCCCAATCGGTGCTTCAAGCATCAACAACGACTTGGCCCAATTTGTGTCGGCATCAAAGAGCAATATCGAGAAGTTGAAGAAGTCGTACGGCGAAGCCATTGCCGAAAATATACCTCTTGACGCCACCTGCTCGGTTGAGGTACTCGGACACTCTCGCAAGCAGATTTTACAACGCAATGTTGTCGAGATTATTGAGGAGCGACTCAAAGATATTGCCCGCTTTGCATTGAAGAGTTTGAGAGAGGCAAAACTCTCAAACAAGATTCCGTGCGGTGTCCTGCTTACGGGTGGCTCAACCTATCTGTCAAACATCGACAAACTCTTCTCTCGCGAGATGAATATGAGTGTTCGCTGCGCCGACACGCTCTACGGTGTTGATGAGTTTTCAAAGGAGAATGTCTTGGCATCAACGCAGTCGGTAGTGGTGGGTGTAATGCTTCACGGACTACAACACACCTCTGGCTCGGAGGTTGAACCTGCTCACACTCCACAGCCACAGGTAGTACCGCCAATACAGAGGACACCGCCTACTCCGCCTACCCCACCGGTACAGACAACACCGCCAACACCACCGGTACAGACGACCCAGCCGGTACCTCCAACGCCTGCCGAGCCGGAAGATAATGGCGAAGAGGGTGGCGAGCAGAAGGTGGATAACACCACACAGTGTACAGAGCAGCCACCACAAAAGAGTGAAAACACTCAAAAGAAGGAGAAGAAGGAGAAGAAGGGTATCAACATTGGAGGTCAGCTCCGCGGTTGGGGTGAGCGAATAACCTCGGCTTTTGATAACTTCTTGGGCAACGGAAACGATAAAAAGGACTATTTATAACATCGCAGATATGGAAGGTAGTATTTTCAACGATATATCCTCTTCAAAGGGGAATCCGGCACTTATTATGGTAATGGGTGTCGGTGGTGCAGGTGGCAACGCCATAGACCATATGTGGAGAATGGGCATTGAGGGTGTCAATCTCGCAGCGTGCAACACCGACCAGAGCGACCTCAACAAATTGCGTATTGCCGAGGATAATAAGGTACTTATCGGCGATGGTTTGGGTGCAGGCAACAATGCCGAAGTTGGTGCCGACCACGCACGACAGGGACTTGACAAGTTGCGCAACCTCTTTCAGGCTCGCGGAACAAAGATGCTCTTCATCGCCGCAGGTATGGGTGGTGGCACAGGTACAGGTGCGGCTCCCGTAGTGGCAGAGTTGGCTCACGAGATGGGTATCTTGACCGTAGCAATCGTTACCACGCCACCTCGTGCCGAGGGACGTCGTCGTGCAGCACAGGCTGCGCACGGCGTTGAACTGTTGCGCAAGTCGGTGGACTCACTTATCGTGTTGAGCAACGATGCTATCAACGAGTTGTACGGCTCACTACCTCTCGCCAACGCTTTTGACAACGCGAACAATGTGGTTGCCTTTGCCGCAAAGGGTATCGCCGAGATTATAACACACGAAACAAACTTGGTAAACGTCGATTTTTCCGATGTCTGCACTGTGATGCGTGATAGCGGACGCGCCATTATGGGCGTGGCGAGTGAGACGGGCGAGGGACGTGCCGAGGCGGTGGTAGATAAAATCTTGACCTCACCACTCTTTGGAAATGCCTCAATCAAGGGTACGAAGAATGTCTTGGTAAACCTCTCGGTTGCACGCACCGAACTGCTCACACAGAACGAGGCGTATATGGTGCTTGACCGAGTGCAGCAACACGCCCAAACAAAGAACGAGAAGGGTGAGATAGTCTTGACCGATATCATCTGGGGTATGAGTATTAAGCCAGAACTCCAAGATGATGAGTTGGAGGCGATAATCGTTGCCACAGGCTTCAACGATGACGAGGTTGAGGGAGGTATTCCTCCTATTAAGCCTATCGCAGATAAGTTGGACGACAAGAAGAAGAGCGTTACATCGGTCTTGGAGCCGAAGATTGACTCGCGCGTAGAGCGCGGCATACCGACACCTGTCGGACGTACAAGTGAGGACTACACCGAAATTCTCCTTGCAAAACGTACTCCGGCATATATTACACACAAAATCGCCCTAACACAAGCACCTCTTATCAAGAGTACAACCGCACCGAAGAGTGCGCCTGCCGACGATGGGCTCTCACTCTTTGCGGAGCAGAGCAGTGTAGGCGAGGAGTCAAACAACGAGTAGAGATATGGAGTTTATAGGGTTTCAAGACAATATAACGGGGAGTATCTTCTTGATGGTTGTTACCGTTGTTTTGCTGATGTTATCGGCTATGATGTCGTCGTCGGAGGTCGCCTTTTTCTCGCTCTCGCCGGCCGATATACGAGGCTTGAAACAACGAAATTCACTCGCTGCGGAGAGCGTCTTGAAGTTGCTCTCAAAGAGCGACTCGTTGCTTGCCACAATACTCGTAGTGAACAACCTGGTGAATATCTCTATCGTAGTCTGCTCTTCAATGGTTATTGACAACCTCTTTAAGTTCAATAACACTACGTTGGAGTTCCTCTTTACGGGTGTTTTGGTAACATTCTTGTTGTTACTCTTCGGCGAGATTCTGCCGAAGATTGTGGCGCAGAATATGAATGTACGCATTGCGCTCACCTTTGCGCAACCGCTCTCTCTGTTGAGGTGGATATTCTACCCTCTCTCCTTTGTCTTGATACGCACCTGTGGTCGCATCGAAAAGATTGCCTCGCCAAACACCGACAATATCTCTATTGAGGAGTTGGCCGATGCGGTGGATATGACCACCGAGGAGAATAGCGAGGAGCAGAAGATTCTCTCGGGTATCGTGGGTATCGCCTCCCGCGAGGTGGAGGATATTATGCGCCCACGAATGGATATCAAGGCGGTGGAGCAGACCATCACCTTTACCGAGTTGAAGCGCGTAATTACCGAAACGGGACACTCCCGACTGCCTGTATATGATGAAGATTTGGACCATATCAAGGGTGTAATCTTTGTGAAGGACCTGCTGGAACACATCTCAAAGGGCGATGACTTCGGGTGGCAACGACTTATCCGCGAGCCGTCGTTTGTACCGATGCACAAGAAGGTAAATGCTATCCTTGAAGACTTCCAGAGCCACAAGGTACATATGGCGATTGTGGTTGATGAGTATGGTGCTACGCAGGGACTTATCTCCTTGGAGGATATCTTGGAGGAGGTCGTAGGCGAGATTTCGGACGAGAGTGATATTGACGAGTCATTCTATCGCCGACTCAACGAAAACACCTACATCTTTGAGGGTAAAACCCATATTATAGATATGGTACGCGTACTCGGACTTGACGATGACACCTTCGAGGATGTCGAGGGTCGCGCCGAGACGATTGCGGGCTTGATGCTTGAAATAAACCGCAACTTCCTCAAAAAGGGCGAGGAGGTTGAGGCTCACAATATCCGCTTCATCGTTGATGCTATGGAGGGACACCGCATAGACAAGGTGAAGATTATAGTTCGCAACAATGAGTAGCCTTTTCGTGGAACCTATCGCCTCCGAGGAGGTACTACGCCGAGGTGCTGCACCGGAGGATTTGGAGTTGGTAGCACGCTTCACCTCCGAACATCGCCGCTGCGAAGCGTTGGCTTGGAGAGGTGTTGTCCGCCGCGAGTTGGGGAACGACTGCAAGATTGGCTACGACGAGTGGGGCGCACCAACGGTAGATACTGTCGGGAGATACATCAGCATATCGCACTGCGACAAGTTTGTTGCGGTGTTGATTTCGGACAGACCTTGTGGGGTGGATATTGAGTCGTGCAATCGCAACTTTGAGAGAGTTGCGTCGCGCTATATGAGCCAAACAGAGATGGTGCTATCCGAAGACAAGGATTGGGCTGCGATGGTGTGGTCTGCAAAGGAGGCTCTCTATAAACTCCACCGCAAGGGGGGTATAGATTTTTTGAAGGATATAAAGGTTGTAAGTTACGATACCACATCACAACTCATAAAGGCTCTGCTACCCAACGCGGAGTGTGTGGAGGTAGAGATTGAGAAGAGGGGCGACTATATCATCGCGCTGACACTATAAAACCATACGTAACTCAAACGATATAAATCGATGAAGAGAGTTCTAAAAATAGCACTTTTGGCAATCTCCATTTTTGGTGTAGTCAGTTGCTCCTCCGACCCGAAGGAGGAGTCGTTTAAGTCGCCCGATAGAGAGTGCTACCCCGAAACGTGGTTTCATTTTATCGGAGGACACGTGGACTTGGAGGCTGTAACGTCCGATTTAGAGGCTATCTCACGAGCAGGCATCACAGGTGTTCACTTCTTTCACGGCAAGTCCCGTCGCACGTGGCCCGATGGCGATAAACGACTTGTTATGTTGAGCAAAGAGTGGGAAGATGCCGTGCAATATATAGGCAAGGAGTGTGAGCGATTAGGTCTGCGCTTTACCGTTCAAAACTGCCCTGGCTGGGCAATGGCGGGAGGTCCTTGGATTGAGCCCGAAAATGCAATGAGAGCTCTTGTTATGAGCCGTCATATTGTTGAGGGCGAGAGTATAGACCTTATGCTCACCGTTCCGCAACCAAGCAGCGAGGAGTGGCGCGACTATCGTGATATTGCCGTTATAGCCTTTCCGACTCCGGAGGGAGATATCGAGAGCCCTATACGTACAACGAAGGTGCGAGGCACGCAAGGAGTTGCTTGGGAGAGGGTCTTCTCCGACGAGGAGGGGCTGGCTTATTTAGAGCCATCAAGCGAGCCTTATGTTGCAGAGGTCGATTTTGAGAGCCCTACAACGGTGCGCACCATCGTACTTCCGAGCGTTCAGTCCCTCAATCACGATATGTGCTACGAGCCGGGCATAACGTTTAAGGCCTTCGTCCGCACATCGGAGGGCAGAGAGCATAAGATTGCCGACCTTCCCCTACCTGCCTCTAATTGGCAGGACAAATCACCATTCAGCATCGCCTGTCCGGAGGTGGAGGGTGCCGTATCGTTCCGAATGGAGATAACCATCACTGCCAAGCGTGTTAAATTGGATAAAATCAGACTCTACTCCGCAGCGATGAAGAATAGTTGGGAGTCGGAGGCGGGACTTACATTGCGTGCATTTGAGAGGAGTGCCGACGATGTGATACAATCAAAGAGTTGCTACATTTCCTCTTCCGATATTCTCGACATCTCCAACCTGATGCAGAGCGATGGACACCTTGTGTGGCACACCCCAAAGAGTCAGCGGTGGACTATTCTCCGCATAGGTCATATCAACAGCGGCAAGAAGAATGCACCCGCACCACCCGAAGCAACAGGCTGGGAGTGTGATAAACTCTCTACCGATGGTGCCGATGCACACTTCAAGGGGTACGTCGGACGACTTCTCAACGGACCTCTCAAAGGTGGTCTGCTAAATGGTATGTTGCTCGATAGTTGGGAGTGCAGTACGCAGATGTGGACCAAGAGTATGGAGCAGGAGTTCTCCAACCGCTGTGGTTATGAGGTACGTGAGTGGCTTCCGGCACTCTTCGGATATGTGATAGACGAGCCGGAGAAGACCTCCAAGTTTCTGTTGGATTGGAGAGGTACGATTGACTATCTTATCGTAAATAAGTTCTTCAAGCGAATGGCGGAGCACGGACACGACAACAACCTCACCGTAATCTACGAAACGGCAGGAGGTGATGTTGTGCCAATCGACATTATGGAGTATTTCAAGTATGCCGATATCCCGATGTGTGAGTTCTGGCAACCATTCGGCAAAGGCTATGTCGGCTCACTCAACTTCAAGCCGATAAAACCTACCGCCTCGGCAGCAAGGCTCTACGGAAAGCCTCGTGTTGCAGCCGAGTCATTCACCTCGGTACCCGTTACGTGGAACGAGACACCGGGGCTCTTGAAGGAGTATGCCGACTACCACTTCATTGAGGGTGTAACATACAATATCTTGCAGACCTACACCCACAACCCGCAAGAGGACTCAATCAGACCCGGCACATCGTTTGGCTTCAAAATTGGTACGCCATTCCTACGAGGGCAGACGTGGTGGCCACATATGAGGGAGTTTACGACCTACCTTGCACGATGCTGTTATATGTTGGAGGGTGGTCGCCCCGTATCCGACGTGCTGTGGTATCTCGGCGATGAGATTGGACACAAGCCCGACCAAGAGGGCTACTTCCCGCAGGGCTTCCGATTTGACTACTGCAACCCCGATATTCTCTTGAACCGCCTTTCGGTTGAGGACGGCAAGATAGTTACACCGGAGGGGCTCGAATACTCCCTGATGTGGATACCGGAGAATAAACGAATGCGCCCCGAAACACTTGAACGCATATACGAACTTGTCAAGGAGGGTGCTACCCTCGTTGCAGCACCGCCAAAGAGTATATCTACGCTTGTAGGAGGCGCAGAGGCTGTTGAGCGATTTAACAAGGCGGTACACAACATCTGGGGCAACGGCTCGGAGGGAGATATTATCAACATTGGCAAGGGAAGAGTTATGTATGGCACCAACCTTGACAAGGCTCTGCAAGAGTTCGGCTTAACGCCCGATGTTAAGGGCGATGTGCGCTGGATTCACCGACGAGGTGAGAGTAAAGATTGGTACTTTATTACCCCGCCGAAATGCTCATCGTTCAAGGGGCGCGTTGCCATAAAGGGCAAGGGTGCAGTTGAGTTATGGGACCCGATAAGTGGCGAGGTGCGCCCGATTAAGGCTCACTATAACGACGGATATACTACCATTGAGTTGGATATGCCCCATTCAGGCTCCTGTTTCATCGTTATTGACAAGAGCCGACAACACCTCAACCCACAAGAGGTATCCTACAATGCTACGATAACTCTTGCCGACAATTGGCAAATTTCATTCCCCGAAGGGTGGGGTGCGCCAAAGCAGATAGAACTTGATGCGTTGAAGGCTTGGTGCGATATGGATATGACGGCGGAGGGTAAATCTTTCTCCGGCACAGCCTCGTACCGAACAACATTTACGGTGGAGAAGAGCAAAGTCGGCGAGAATGTTGTTTTGGACCTTGGCGAGGTTATCTCTATTGCCGAAGTGAAGGTAAATGGAACACCTGTCAGAACACTATGGTGTTCGCCTTACAGAGTTGATATAGGGGCGTACCTGAAAGATGGAGAGAATCTCCTTGAAATAGATGTTACAAGTTCTTGGCACAATCGCCTTGTGTACGATGCGTCGTTGCCGGAGGAGCAACGCAAGAGTTGGGTTATATGTGGTCCTGATGCCAATAATGAACTACTTGATTATGGTCTTCTTGGTCCAATACAGATAAAATATCAGTGTAATACGACACCTCTTTAAGAACAATTTTACTACTTTTGTCCCCGAAATAATGAGTAAATCTACAACACTATCACTCGGTACTGACAACGTCGGTAAGTTGCTATTTAACTACGCCGTTCCGGCTATAATAGCAATGAGTTCGTCGTCGCTATACCACATCATAGATAGTGCCTTCGTGGGACACGGTGTCGGAGGTGATGCTATCGCGGGTATGGCTATCACGATGCCGATAATGAATATCGGCTCGGCATTCGGAGCGATGGTCGGTGTGGGTGCCGGTGCCCGTATGTCGCTCCGCTTGGGCGAGGGCAACAAGCGTGCCGCCGAGCGAACTCTGACTAATGCCGTGATGCTCAACGTCGTTATCGGATTGGTGATAATGGTCGTTATGCTCACCTTCCTTGACGAGATACTGATGTTGTTCAGCGGAGGCAGAGCCTCGGAGGCAACCTTGGAGTACGCTCGCCAATTTATGCAGGTTATCCTTTCGGGAAACCTTATCACCCACCTATACTTGGGTATGAACGAGATGATACGCGCCTCGGGTTATCCGCGCAAGGCGATGACCATCACGCTCATAACATTCGCCATAACAATCGCACTCAACCCACTCTTTATATTCGGCTTTGGCTGGGGCATTCGTGGCTCGGCGGCAGCAACCGTTATCGCTCAATTTGTAGCCCTGTGCATTGTTATTGCACACTTCGCATCGCCGAAGTCGTTTATCCGTTTCAAGCGCGAAGCCTTCCTCGTTGATTGGCGAGTTATCGGGGCTATCCTCTCAATCGGACTTGCACCATTCTTGATGAATATATGCGCCTCCGCAGTTGCCGCTTTTGTAAATAGTGCGCTGTTGAAGTTTGGCGGTTTGGGTGCCCACGACCTCGTATCGCACGAGAATGGAAGTGGCGACACATACGTCGGGGCGTATGGCATTGTAAATAGGGTTGTACTCCTCTTTATAATGATTATACAAGGACTCAATCAAGGTATGCAGCCTATCGTGGGTTACAACTATGGCGCACGAAACTATGCGCGAGTTCGTAAAGCACTCTTCATAACCATCGGATTGGGTATGAGCATCTCTACGTTGGGCTTCCTTCTGGCGCACATATTCCCTGAATATATAGCCCACATCTTTGTTGATAAGGGTAAGGGCGAGAACGAGGAGCAGATGATTGCTATTGCCGTACAGGGTATGCGCATTATCACGACAATGTTCCCATTGGTTGGTTTCCAGATTGTTGTGGGAGGTTTCTTCCAATATATAGGCAAGGCACCGTTGGCGATTATCACCTCACTGACGCGCCAGCTTATCTTCCTTGTGCCTCTACTCTGGACTCTGCCTCGTATCTATGGAGCCTATGGCGTATGGATCTCAATGCCTATCGCTGATTCGGCATCTATTCTCTTGGCATTCATATTCTTCGTATGGCAGATGCGTAAGATGCGCCGCGAAGAGTATGCAATGAAGAGGTAGTGCTACTCCACAAGTGTTACCTTATAGTCGGTAGGTACAACCTCGCAGGTGTACCCTTGTGGCAACGCCATCTTAACCTTAAATTCGCCGTCGGTGTAGTGCCACTCTATATCTATCTGCTCATCGCCTACGGGAATTGAGCCACGACACCACTCCAAGCCGCAATCAACCATTCGCACACGCACCTTTCTCTCGCAAGGCAGTATCTGATATACTCCCAAGAGATCTCGGTAGAGAATATGTGCAATATGAGAGCCGAAGCCGTGGCAGCAACTTGCCCTCGGCTTGAAGAACTCCCAGAGCGTACCCGTAATGCGAACCATCGGCATATAGAGGGCGGTAACCTCCTCTACAAGTTGTGAGCAGTACCCCTCACGCGAGAGCATCTCAAATCGGAGATAGTTACCGATAAAGACATTTGCGGGTGGAATATGGGCATAGGAGCCTGCCTCTCGTTTCTGCGGGCTGAAACCCTCACGCATACGCAACCAGAAGTCAGGGTGGCTCTTTGGTGTTACAACCTCGCAGAAGAGGGCGTAGTATTGGCACGCCTCGGTGATATTCTCGGTCAAGACAAGTCGGCCCTCCTCGTTGCGCACAGCATTATCAACAAAGAACTCCCCGTTGAACGATTGGCGCAAGATGGTCTTTCGTATCTGCTCCGCCTGCTCGGCAAGCGACTGGTCGCCATAGATACGAGCCACCGTGTCCAACATCTTTGCGTAGAGCATATTTGAAGGGTAACTCACCCCCTGCGTACACTTATTTGAGTGGGAGTAATCAACAAATACCCACCTCTCCAAGTTCTCTAACAGACCATCTTCATTAAGGAATGGCTTGTAGTAGTCCAACAGGTCATACACCCTCTTGCGGGCGCGTTCCACAGTTGCCACGTCGCCTGTACGCTGCCTATACTCCTCCAACTCCAATACAAACCACATCGCAAAGTTCGGGATAAAGTTTCCGTCGCGGTGGTCGGCGGGGTAGCACATCGGCAACATTCCGTCGGCAATATCTCTAAACTTTTCGGGCAGTAGGAAATTTTCAAGAAAGTTGTGCTCCACCTTTGATTTGCCGGAGAAGTTAAACTCGGCACGCGATGTGAAGTAACTGTCGCCCAACCAGCCGGTACGCTCTCTGCCCGGACAGTCCATATATACGTCAAGCACATTTTGGCGATAGTTGCGTCGCGATGCCTCAAAGAGTTCGTTCAACTCCTCGCGCGAAGCCTCAAAGGTTGCGCGGTGGCAGTCGGAGTTGCAATAGTCGCGCATATATATACTCTCAACCTCGCACGCCTCCGCCTCGGCAAAGACCTCCACATACTGCATCGTATATGGCTCAAAGGACTCCAACTCATATTCACCCTCTTGTAGGTTGTAGATAATGTATGGTTTCCAACTCAAACGACGCTTCATCACGCGACCATCTTCGCCCAAAATCTCATCAAAGCGAAGCGTCAGTTGCGTAGGCTTTAAGACACGCACCTTTGCACAGAGGAAACCCGTGCTGTTGGTGGCGAACTTATAGAGCGTCTTGCCGTCAATCAACTGCGCATTGTGGGTTGTATAGTCGGGATATGCCACGCCACGCACCAACAACTCCTTATGTGGTTGCTCTACCAACTTTTCAGGTGCTACACTCTGCCAATCGGGATTGGTTGTCCACTCGGAGAAGTCTGCTTTGAGGTTGTATTGCTCTGTATGAGGTCGCTGGAACGAGAATTTAGGCACGTCGGCAACACGTTGAGCGAGGTCATAGGCGCGAAACTCCTTGCCCGTAGCCGCCACTACCCTACCATCAACCTCAACTTCCGCCTGCAAAAACGATGGTTGGTCAAGCAGGTAGTAACTCGGCGTATTATACCCCGCCACCTCAATAGCGACGATATTCCTACCTTCACGAAGATAGTTGGTAACGTCGTAGCAGTCCACCCTATAAAAGTCGTGCGCCGCAACAGATGGTCCGTGTGCAACAAACTCCCCGTTTATACGCATTCGGTAGTCGCACGATGCAGTGAGGCGCACATAGGCACGCTCCACACCCTTCACCTCAACAACCTCGCGGAATGAGAGCGTCAGGTTTTGCTCCTTCTCACGCCCCTCGCTCCATACGGCAACAGCCTTCTCAAATTTATCGCACTGCTCCAAATCTGCATTGTGTGAAGAGGCAACGAATAGCAGAAAAAGTGGTAGTAGTCTTTTCATATATTTAGTGTTGGTTTTTCTTGAAGAAGTATTGTTTCTGCTTGCGCTTATCATCTTGCGAGCGAGCCACATAGACCTTCTCGCCCGTATATGGGTTTTCGCCCGTGTAGAACATCACCGACGATAGTGTCATCGGTGTTGGTGTCAGGTCCTGCACCTGCTCCAAAGTGAAGTGCAACTTGCCGAGTACCCTCTGCGACAATGCCCGCATATCCGCCTCGCGACACCCGGGGTGCGAGGAGATAAAGTAGGGAATCAACTGGTAACGCAACCCATTTTCACGACAGATTTTATTAAAGTTGCGGTTCAACTCCTCAAACAACGAGAACGACGGCTTGCGCATCAACTTCAAAACTCCATCCTCGGTGTGTTCGGGTGCGACCTTCAAACGCCCCGATGTGTGATGCACCACCACCTCGCGCAGATAGTCCGAATTGTCGAACAGGTCGTAGCGGATACCACTACCGATATAGGCGTGCTTCACCCCTTTGAAGGTGCGAATTTTGCGATACAAATCGAGCAGTGGGCGGTGGTCGTTATTGAGATTATGGCAGACCTTCGGGTGAAGGCACGATGGACGCACACACTTGGCACACGCTGCCCTATTCTTTCCGCCCAAGCCATACATATTTGCCGAAGGACCACCAATATCGGTGATTGTGCCGTGAAAATCGGGCATCTCGGTTACCGCCTTAACCTCGCGCATAATTGAAGCCTCGCTGCGCGAAGAGATAAACTTTCCTTGGTGTGCAGAGATTGTGCAGAAGGAGCAACCCCCAAAGCAACCTCGGTGGATATTTACCGAGTGCTTAATCATCTCCCACGCAGGGATATCGCCACGCCCCTTGTAGCGTGGATGCGGTGCGCGCATATATGGCAGGTCAAACGCCGAGTCCAACTCCTCACTCGAAAGTGCCGCGTGCATCGGGTTTATCACAACATAGTTGTTGCCCACGCGCTCAACGAGGATATTTTCGCTTTCAAGGCGGTTGCTCTCCACCTCCTCCTTTGTAAAATTCTCGCCAAAGGCTCGCTTATCCTTTCGGCACTGCTCAAAGGAGTGTAGCATTATCGTTTTCTCGCTCGGCAGAGCCTCAACATACTTTTTATCCGCCACAAAACCGACCTGACGGAGGGTGTGCAAAAGTTTTGCATTGTACCCATTACGCATTGCACGAGCCACCTCGCGGATAACCTTTTCGCCCATTCCGTAGAGCAAGAAATCGGCTCCACTCTCGACCAAGATAGAGGGTTTCAAAGTATCCTGCCAATAGTCGTAGTGGGTGAGTCGGCGTAACGAAGCCTCGATACCGCCAATCAAAACAGGGGTATTTGGAAAGAGTTTTTTGAGTATCTTCGTATAGGTCGTAACCGCATAGTCGGGACGGAAACCTGCTGCTCCGCCTGCGGTGTAGGCATCGTTTGAGCGAAGTCGCTTGTTGGCGGTGTAGTGGTTTACCATCGAGTCCATAACACCAGCAGTAACGCAAAAGCAGAGGCGCGGCGTGCCGAACTTCTTGAAGTCGCGCAGGTCATCTCGCCAATTTGGCTGCGGCACAACCGCCACACGCAACCCCTCGTCCTCGAAGAGTCGCGACACCACCGCTGTACCGAATGACGGGTGGTCTATGTAGGCATCGCCCGAGAAGAGAACTATATCAACATAGTCCCACCCAAGCGCGCGCATCTCCTTAACGGTTGTTGGCAGAAAAGACATAATTTTTATTGGCTATTAGGCTACTCCGAAAATGCGTTTTGGGCATTTCGGGCGTAGTTGTCCCATTTTTCAAGCACCGCCTTAAAGTCGGCTGGGAGGTCGAGCGTAAACTCCTTATACTCGCCCGTAGTTGGGTGTTCAAAGCCGAGTAGGCGGGCGTGAAGGGCGTGGCGTGGCATTGTCTCGAAGCAGTTTTCGATAAACTGCTTATACTTCGAGAAGGTAGTACCCTTCAATATCTTGTCGCCACCATATCGCTCATCGTTGAAGAGTGGGTGGCCAATATACTGCATATGTACTCGAATCTGGTGCGTTCTGCCCGTTTCGAGGCGGCACTCCACCAAAGTTACATAGCCGTAGCGTTTCAGCACCTTATAGTGCGTAACGGCGTGTTTACCCTCCGAGCCATCGGCAAAGACATACATCTGATGGCGATTTTTCGG
>JAFXHB010000017.1 GCA_017536605.1 Alistipes sp. | reverse complement strand
GTAACCGATGACGGGGTGTCGGAGGATATGCGCACCTTTATCGAGAGTGCCGGTATTGAGTTGATTATCGCCTAAAACAGAGTGCATCGTGCCACAATATGCCGACATAGTTTTACCTCTGGCGCAACCCGCCTACACCTTCGCCATAAGCGAGGGTATGGAGGTGCATATCGGCGATGCTGTGGCTGTTCAGTTCGGTAAGAATAGTGTCTATACGGGTATCGTATGGCGACTGCACGACACTCCGCCAAAGCGAGGTACTGCAAAACCCATAATCAAGGTGCTATACGACAAACCACTCCTCTCGGAGGTGCAGATACGCTTCTGGGAGTGGATTGCCGAGTATTATATCTCCACCATCGGGGAGGTTATGCGCATCGCACTCCCCTCAACCATAAAGCCGAAGGCGCGGTGCGAGGAGGAGTTTGAGCCATATACACCGAAGCGTGAGCGCGTAGTACGACTTATCGAGGAGGCTCTGTCGGCTGACGTGTTGGAGAAGATGGCGCGACGAGCCCCGAAGCGCAGTGCAGCAGTTGAGGCTCTGCGAGCAAGGGGTGGTGAGGCTCCTCGCCACGAAGTAGCCCTTGAAGCAACAGCCCTCAATGCACTTTGCAAAGCGGGCGTGGTGGAGATATTTGAACGCGACTTAATGCCCCATCAAACGGAGCGCAACACACTTCTCCCTACCCTATCGGAGGCACAAAACCGCGCTCTCAACGAGATACGACAGGGCTTTACAACACACAACGTAACACTCCTCTACGGCGTAACAAGTTCCGGAAAGACCGAGATATACACCCACCTTATTGAGGAGCAACTCTCGCAAGGTCGCGATGTACTCTTTCTTGTGCCGGAGATTTCGCTCACGACACAACTCGTAGAGCGTCTGCGCAACCTCTTTGGCGAGTGTGTGGTGGCATACCACTCAAAGTTCTCGCCCAAGCAGCGTACCAAGATATATACCGATATGCTTGCCGGAGAGGGTGGCAACTTCATTGTTGGCGCACGCTCGGCACTCTTTCTCCCATACAAGAGGTTGGGGCTTGTGATAGTTGATGAGGAGCACGATGCAAGTTACAAGCAGAGCGAGCCAAACCCTCGCTACAACGGGCGCGATACCGCCATAATGCTTGCGTCGCTACACGGCGGAAAGAGCCTTTTGGGTAGTGCGACACCCTCAATAGAGAGTTTCTCGAACCACCTGTCGGGTAAGTATGCCTACGTCAAGTTGATGGAGCGATACGGAGGGGTGGAGATGCCACGCATCGTCATTTCGGATACGATACGCAACGTCAAGCGCAACGAGCGAAAACTGCACTTCAACAAGGAGTTGTTAGATGCCATTGAGGAGCGACTCACCCGCAAGGAGCAGGTGATACTCTTTCAGAATAGGCGAGGATATACACCCTATTTGGAGTGTCCGCAGTGTGGCTACTCGGCACGATGCCCGCACTGCAACGTCTCCCTCTCGGTACATCAACAACGCAACCGCGCGGTGTGCCACTACTGCGGTTATAATGAGCCGATAACCTCCCACTGCCCAAACTGCCGAACCGTTGAGATGAAGCCTATGGGCTTCGGCACGGAGCGCGTAGAGGAGGCTCTGCAAGAGGTGTTCCCGAAGGCTCGCATATTGCGACTTGATGGCGATACTGCCACCTCCAACAGCGCATATTCACGCATCATCGGAGCCTTCGCCCGCAAGGAGGCCGACATCTTGGTCGGCACACAGATTATTGCAAAGGGGTTGGACTTCGGCAGTGTTACACTCATCGGAATACTCAACGGCGACAACCTCCTTGCCGCCCCCGATTTTCGCGCAGAGGAGCGTGCGCTGCAACTTCTTCTACAAGTGGCAGGACGTTGTGGCAGACGTGAGGAGCAGGGCGAGGTTATAATTCAGAGTGCCGACCCTAAACACCGAATATACTCCTTCATCAACAACTATGAGGCGGGGCTAAACACAATGCTCACCGAGCGTCAGCGGTACTCCTATCCGCCCTATGTAAGACTTCTGCGGATTACCCTGCGCGACAACGACGTAAAGCGACTTGTTGAGGTTGCAACACTCCTCGGAGATGCTCTGCGCAGACGCTTCGGAAGACGCGTCTTGGGTCCTGTTTCGCCCCTCATTGACCGCATACGCAGAGAGCATCGCATCGAGATACTGCTAAAAATTGAGAATAGCGCGTCGTTTGCGAAGGCTCGCGCCATTGTCCGCGAGGAGATCACGGCACTACGCTCTCAACCATCGGCAAAACGCACAACCATAATCTGTGATGTCGATCTTTGCTAACATCATAAACGACCTGCTCTCCTTGTTGCTCCCACGCGTCTGCATCGTGTGTGGCGAGGAGGTTGAGGCCGACGAAGAGTCTGTTTGCGATCTATGCAAGTTGCGAGTACCTCTGACAAACTTCGCCACCGACGACAATAATCCTATGGTGTGCAGATTGCGCACCCACGCCCCTATTGAGCGTGCCGCCGCCCTGTTTTGGTACTCACGCGACAGTAATTGGCGCAAGATGATTCACGAATTTAAGTATCGCGGAGCGTGGTACTCGGCAGAGAAGATGGGCGAGTGGCTCGGTAGAGAGTTGCGCAAAAGTGGCAACTTTGATGATGTGGACCTTATTGTGCCGATTCCTCTTCACACCTTCAAACGCCTCAAACGAGGTTATAACCAATCTGAACATATAGCGATAGGGGTCAGTAGAGGCTTGGGTGTCAAGTACGACTTTCGGGCTGTACGACGTGTAAGTAATACGGCAAGCCAAGCCCTCACACAACAGTCGGAGCGTTGGCGAAATATGGAGTCTGTGTTCAAGGTACGAAGAGAGCAACAACTTCGCGGGAGGCATATCCTCATCGTCGATGATGTGTTCACTACGGGTGCAACCACCACTTCGTGTATAGAGAGTATCATCACCGCCTGTCAGGGAGATGTGCGCATAAGTGTTGCAACACTTGCCGTATCACGGCGTTTGGTTGAGGAGATGAGCGACAGGTATGATGTTTAGCACTACATCAACATCAACTTTTTCAAAAGATATAAACATCGCAGAGGGTTGTATAGCGGAGGTTTTTCGCTTTATAACTGTGTTATAAACATAGTTTTCAACAAGGGTGCCATATCGGGTGTTGCTATAAGCAAGAAAAATAACTACTTTTGTGAGATTGAAATACACAAAACAGAGATAGATATATGGCAAAAGAGAATAATCGCTCAACAAACAATAGTGCAGCCCTTGCAACGCTTGCGCCGGAGATGGGCAACGTCCCACCACAGGCGATCGAGTTGGAGGAGTCCGTACTCGGTGCCTTGATGCTTGAAGCAGACCAACTTCCGGTGGTGCAGGAGTACCTCTCGGAGGACGCCTTCTACAAGGAGGAGAACCGCCTGATATATCGTACAATAAACCAATTATCGAGCGAGCGTAGTGCAATAGACCTCTACACCGTAACGAGCCGTCTTAAATCAAATCGCGAACTTACAAAGGTCGGTGGAGCCTCATATCTCGCACAACTGACACAGCGCGTCGGCTCGGCAGCGAATATCGAGTTCTATGCCCGCATCGTTACGCAGAAGTATATTCAGCGAGAACTTATACGCGCCTCAACCGAGATTCAGCGTCGCTCCTACGACAGTGCAAACGACATCACCGACCTGATTGGTTATGCCGAGAGCGAGATTCTAAAAATCACCGAGGGACACGTTAAGCGTTCGGTGCAGAGTGCTGCCGACATTCTTCGTCGCTCCATAGAGCAGATTGAGAAGGCTTCGGAGAACGACTCCCGTTACAGCGGAGTATGTACCGGCTTTACGGAGTTGGACAACACGACACTCGGCTGGCAACCCTCCGACCTTATCATCGTTGCAGCACGTCCTTCAATGGGTAAGACAGCCTTCGTGCTTACGATGGCTCGCAATATGGCGGTGGAGTACGAAGCACCCGTGGCATTCTTCTCGTTGGAGATGGCCTCCACGCAGTTGATGAACCGACTTATCGTCGGCGAAACGGGTCTTGACCATAAACTTATCCGCAGCGGAAAGTTATCGCCCGACGAGTGGAAGATTCTTGAAACCAAGACAAAGCCTCTCGGTATGGCACCACTCTATATTGACGATACGCCGGCACTCTCCATCTACGAGTTCCGTTCAAAGGCGCGTCGTCTGCACTCCAACTACGGCATCAAACTCATCATCATCGACTACTTGCAGTTGATGACCGCTTCGGGACAGGGCGACAAGGGTAACCGTGAGCAGGAGGTGTCATTCATCTCGCGTACCTTGAAGGGTATCGCCAAGGAGTTGAATATCCCGATTATAGCCCTCTCGCAGTTGAATCGTGCTGCCGAGTCGCGAACAGGCTCAAAGCGTCCACAGTTGAGCGACCTCCGTGAGTCGGGTGCTATCGAGCAGGATGCCGACGTTGTGGCACTTATCCACCGTCCGGAGTATTACGGATTTACCCAAACCGACTCCGGCGAATCAACCGCAGGACTTACCGAGATTATCCTTGCAAAGCACCGTAACGGTGAGGTGCGCGACATAAAACTCCGATTCATAAAGGACCAAGCGAAGTTTGTCAATTGGGACCAGACTCCGATACAAGCCACATCCGCACAGGGCGATTTCGATATGGTGGAGAGTCAGACGTTCCAGACAGGCGTGGCTTCGCCGCTACAATCGGCAACATCAAATGAATTTGACCTCCAACAGGTCAATATCGCACCACAAGACGAGGCACCATTCTAATCTGTTCGGAGTATGTTTGTCAGATGCTATGCCGGTGCGATAGTCGGAATCCGTGCCGTAAAGGTTGATGTCGAGGTGAATGTTGCGGGAGGTGGCATCGGGCTCTTCCTCGTAGGACTGCCCGACAACGCCATCAAGGAGAGTGAGCAGCGCATACGCTCCGCCTTTGAAAATTCGCAACGCAAGATGACCGCCAAGAAGGTCGTCGTAAATCTTGCACCTGCCGACCTTCGCAAGGAGGGTTCGGGCTTTGACCTGCCGATTGCTGTCGGCATACTCGCCGCCACATCGCAAGTTGTGGATACGCTACTTGCCGATACGATGTTCGTAGGCGAGTTGTCGCTTGACGGAGGTATCAAGCCCGTGCGGGGCGTACTACCTTTGGCTGTTATGGCGAAGGAGTGCGGTATGCGACGTATCGTTGTTGCGAGAGAGAACAGCCACGAGGCGGCTGTTGTCGAGGGGTTAGATGTTATCGCGGCAGAGACCCTTCGCGAGGTTATCGACTACCTCAACGGCGAGATTACGATAGAGGCAGAGCCGACCATAGATATCAAGGATAATATCTCCTTTGAAGCCCCTTTCAGCGAGGACTTCGCCGATGTCAAGGGGCAACACTTCGTGAAGCGTGCGCTGGAAATTGCCGCGGCGGGCGGACACAATATCCTGATGATTGGCGCACCCGGCTCCGGCAAGACGATGTTGGCAAGGCGTATGCCTACCATAATGCCACCTATGAGTTTGGAGGAGGCGGTAGAGGCTACGAAGATACACTCCGTAGCGGGAAAATTGGGCGAGAGTTGCGGTCTGCTGACCACCCGCCCATTCCGCGCACCGCACCACCTCACCTCACAAGTGGCACTTATCGGAGGAGGTCAATCACCTCAACCCGGAGAGGTCAGTTTAGCACACAACGGAGTCCTCTTTTTAGATGAGTTGCCCGAATTTGGGCGCAATGTATTGGAGGTGCTACGACAACCTTTGGAGGATAGGACAATCACCATATCTCGTGCAAAATATAGCGTTGAGTATCCATCAAACTTTACGCTTATCGGCGCAATGAACCCCTGCCCGTGTGGCTACTACAACCACCCGACAAAGGAGTGCTCGTGTCAACCGTTCGCCATACACCGCTACTTCTCCCGCATCTCGGGACCTCTGCTTGACCGCATAGATATGCACATTGAGGTAACGCCCGTGTCAATCACCGATTTGAGCGAGGAGCGCAAGGAGGAGACGAGTGCCGAGATTCGCAAACGTGTGGTTGCCGCCCGCGCCATTCAGTCGGAGCGTTTCAAGGGGGTTGGAATACACTCCAACGCAATGATGAATTCGGCGATGTTGCGCACCTTCTGCCCACTTGCACCAGAGGTACGTACCCTCTTGGAGAGGGCTATGGAGCGACTAAACCTATCGGCACGCGCCTATGACCGCATCATCAAGGTTGCCCGCACCATTGCAGACCTTGACGGCGAGGAGAGTATATCAACAAAACATATTGCCGAGGCGATAAACTATCGCACACTTGACAGAGATAATTGGGGACACTAAAAGTATAAAGATGAGTAGATTTCAACGATATTTAGGGGTAGTTGCAGCCCTTTTGCTTGTGGCTTGCACACCCAACAACGGCGACAACAACGACAACCGAGAGGGTGTTGTTTGTGATTTTGAAGGCGAAGAGTGGAACGCACTTATTGACGAGGTGCAATATAATGGAGATATGCTCTACGGAGGTAACCCCTACTCGTGGTATGATGCCGAGAGTGGTCTTGCAGGCGGCTTCACAGATGCATACGGCGATAGTAAGTTTTGGGGCGGTTGCAGCGTGATATCCAACTACGTAAGCACCGACTACCTCAACAACGGCACCTTTGAGCAGCAGATGACCGCCTATACCGATAAAGCCTACTC
>JAFXHB010000016.1 GCA_017536605.1 Alistipes sp. | reverse complement strand
CAGTGCAAGGGGGCGTGCTGCATCGAGGGCGATGCGGGGGCTCCACTCGAAATCGAGGAGGTCGATATCCTCGAAGAGGAGTACGAGAATTATAAGCCCTATATGACTGCAGAGGGTATCAAGGCGGTCGAGGAGCAGGGCTTTATGGTTGTAGATGTCGAGGGCGACTACACTACGCCGCTTATCAACGGTGGCGAGTGCGCTTTTACCTGCTACGACGAGAATGGAGTGGCGTTGTGTGCCATAGATGAGGCTTACCGCGAGGGTAAATGCTCCTTCCAAAAACCCATATCGTGCCACCTCTACCCAATTCGTGTATTGAAATTTAAGAACGGTGGCGAGGGGCTGAACTATCACCGCTGGTACATCTGCAAGTCGGCGTGCGAGAATGGTTGCAAACTTGGCATACCCGTATATAAGGGGTTGCGAGAGCCTATTATCCGCAAGTGGGGCGAGGAGTTTTATAAGGCACTTGAAGTTGCAGAGCAACTGCTTAAAATGCAAAATTCATAATGCAAAATGCAAAATTACTAATGAAGAAGATACAATTACTTATATTAGCGTTGTGTGGCACTGCAACAGCATTTGCCAATCCGCTTGACTCATTGAGGGTTAAACTCGACTCTATGGCAATTCAGCCTATTGAGAAGTTGCAGTCGGCGATTGTGGTCGATACCTTGCCAACTGCCGACAAGCACCTCTCAATCGTGCTTTTTAACGACAACACGTGGCGTTATATCAACACCGCCAAGATAGAGCAGGATACGACTATCTTTTCGGCCCATTGGGACAACGAGAAGATATCGGCATATAAAGATGTTGCGTTGGGCGACATTCCGCTGACCGTGCCTATCAACCTTGTAGATTCATTGCGTTCGTATCGCTATCCGCACAAGGGGCGAATAACCTCGCGCTATGGCGTGCGTCGTCGCCGAAATCATAATGGCATTGACTTGGCATTGAAGGTGGGCGATACTATCTGCTCGGCGTTTGATGGGCGGGTGCGCTTCTCAAAGGCTACCGAGACGGGCTACGGCACACTCGTTATTATCCGCCACGACAACGGACTTGAAACCTACCACGGACACCTCTCGGCACGCCTTGTAGAGGAGAATGACCGCGTGGTGGCGGGACAGCCTATCGGACTTGGAGGAAACTCCGGTCGCAGTACAGGACCGCATCTCCACTTTGAGTGCCGCTATATGGGGCAGTCGTTTGACCCGGAGCGACTGATAAACTTCCGTACGGGCGAACTGCGTCGCGACCACCTCTTGTTGAAGCGAGGCTATTTCAGTATCTACTCAAAGTATGAGCAGGATTGGAATGGCGAAAAGGAGGTTGCCGATGCCGACAAGCGAGAGGCTCAACTCTCTGCCGAGCGCAAGTATTATAAGGTGCGCAGTGGCGACTACCTCGGACTTATAGCCAAGCGCAACTATACGACAGTGGCAAATATATGCCGCCTGAACGGAATTAAGGCAGATGCCGTATTACCTATTGGTAAGGTGTTAAGAGTGAAATAGTTAGTATTCTCTAACTCCAAAGATTGAGGAGCCGACACGCACCATCGTAGAGCCACACTCCACTGCCAAGGCGTAATCGTCGGACATACCCATAGAGAGCGTATCAAAACTCGCATCAAACATCGGTGCGAGTTCTTTTTTGTATTGGGCGAGTTGCTCAAAGTCGGCACGGATACGCGCCTCATCGTCGGTATTTGTTGCCATACCCATCACGCCACGTACGCGGAGATTCTTCATCTCGGCAACGGCTCCGCGGTGCAGGAAGTCAAGAAGTTCGGGGTACTCCCAACCACTCTTGCTCTCCTCCTGTGCCACACGAATTTCAAGGAGAATATCTATCGTGCGACCTACGCGTTCCGCCTCGCGGTTGATGCACTCGGATAAACGTGCGCTATCCACAGATTGAATTAGCGAGATAAAGGGTACAATCGCCCTGACCTTATTTGTTTGAAGATGCCCAATCATCTGCCACTCAATATCTTGTGGTAGGGTGGCGTGCTTCGCGACAAGTTCTTGAACTCTGCTCTCGCCGAAGATGCGTTGTCCGCTATTGTACGCCTCTAAAATTGCCTCCGTCGGGTGGAATTTTGATACCGCAACTAACGTAACACCACTCGGTAGTGTTGCCTTGATACTGCTGATATTTTCTGCTATTTTCCCCATAGTAAAGGCTATCCGCGAGGCTTTGGTTTCTCGATACGTAACTTCTGCCCCGGACGTATCACCGTCGAGGAGAGTTTGTTCCAGCGCATAATCTCCTTTACGGAGGTGCGATTGCGCTTGGCGATAATGCTCAAATTGTCGCCCGAGCGCACGGTGTAGATATATCCGACACCCTCGGCACGCTTCTTTTCAAGGTTTGCAGGGTTGATATACTCTTTCAGGTAGAGCGAATCTTTGGAGTGAATCTCCTTCTCGTTTGCGATGAACTCCGCTGTATATCGTGCAGGAAGACGTAACGAGTAACTGCGCTTCGTTGCAGGAATGATATCGAGTTTGTATTGCGGGTTCAAGTCGCGGAGTGTTTCAAGCGGAATGTTGAGCGTTGAGGCAACCTGTCCGAGGTGCATTACGCGATGCACCATTACGGTATCTGTGGCGATACACTCGGGCGTAGGCTTCGGTACGATGTTATGCTCCTTGTGGTAGGTATAT
>JAFXHB010000015.1 GCA_017536605.1 Alistipes sp. | reverse complement strand
TCGTCTATCGCAAGGGGGCAATCTCGGAGCGCAGGTTCTGCGAGTTGGGCGAAGAGTTGGGCGAAGGAAAACTCCTCGTCTTCAACAATACGAAGGTTGTACGCGCACGACTCGTAATGCACAAGCCGTCGGGGGCGCGTGTGGAGGTATTCTGCTTGGAGCCTCACGCTCCTGCCGACTACGAACACGCCTTTGCCGTAAGGGGAGAGTCGGAGTGGTCGTGCATCGTCGGCAACCTCAAAAAGTGGAAGGAGGGAGCCGTTGAGATTCCGTTTGAGTATGAGGGTTCGCAGTATCGACTCCTCGCCTACATATCGGAGCGAGGCACACGCGAACATATCGTACGCTTTGAGTGGAGTGCGCCGATGACCTTTGGCGAGTTGTTGGAGTATCTGGGACGTATTCCGATACCTCCATACCTCAACCGCGAGAGCGAAGATATAGACAACACCCGCTATCAAACCGTCTATTCGCGCTTTGAGGGGTCGGTGGCAGCACCTACGGCGGGGTTGCACTTCACAACACCACTCATAGAGCAACTCCGAGGTGCGGGTACGGAGTTCGCCGAAGTTACGCTTCACGTGGGAGCAGGCACATTCCTCCCCGTAAAAGATGACGACGCGACAAAGCACGCGATGCACACCGAACACTTCTCCGTTACACTCGCCACACTCCGCAAGTTGCGCGAGAGGTGGGGCTCAATTATTGCAGTCGGTACAACCTCCGTACGCACGTTGGAGTCGCTGACGGCGTTGGCTTGGCGCATAGAGCGCGGAGAGTGCTACAACGAGAGAGCCGTAGGTCAGTGGGAGCTGTACGATATACCTGCCGACTTTTCGGGCGATAGGGTGCTTGATACGCTTATCGGCTATATGGAGCGCAATGACCTCTCGCAACTGAAAGCGGCTACCGAGATTATGATTACCCCACTCGGCTACAACTTCCGCATCGTGGAGAATATCATCACCAACTTCCACCAGCCGAAATCTACGCTTCTGCTCTTGGTGTCGGCATACGTCGGAGATGATTGGCACAAGATTTACGACTATGCCCTCACGCACGATTTCAGGTTTCTCTCCTACGGAGACTCCTCGTTGCTTATCAGGTAGCGGGCGTCAAAAGGGCATTTTTGCTGTTTCGGATAACTTTTTGTACCTTTGTACGTTTATATAGAGAAGAAAATAGATCAACTATGGAGTTGAAGAGATTCAAACTATGGAATAGGATTGTCGGCTGGGCAGTATTCGCCATCGCCGCGACAGTCTATCTGCTTACTATTGAGCCATCGGCATCTCTTTGGGATTGCGGTGAGTTCGTCGCCACGAGTTATAAGTTGGAGGTGGGACACCCTCCGGGTGCGCCACTCTTTATGCTCTTGGCGCGTATCGCTACGATGCTCGCACCATCGCCATACTATGTACCGCATATGGTCAATGGTATGAATGCCTTGGCGAGCGCGTTCTGTATTCTCTTCCTCTTCTGGACAATCACCCATATCGCCCGCCGTCTATTCACAAACAACGGCAAGCAACTGACCGTAGCAAATGCTATCGCCACGCTCGGTGCAGGTGCTGTCGGCGCGTTGGCATACACCTTCACCGACACCTTCTGGTTCTCGGCTGTTGAGGGCGAGGTCTATGCCCTCTCGTCAATGTTTACGGCGTTGGTCGTATGGCTGATGTTGCGCTGGGAGGAGGAGGCTGATGAGCCTCACTCGGCACGTTGGATTATCCTTATCGCCTACCTGATGGGTTTGTCGATAGGTGTACATATTCTCAACCTGCTGACAATTCCGGCACTGGTGTTTATCTTCTACTTCCGCAAGTCAGGGAAGATAACACCGCTGGGATTGTTCCTTGCAACCCTTGTGGCGGGAGCAATTTTGTTGGTAATCAACGGCATCATCATTCCTTACACCGTATATCTGGGTGCGTTGGTTGATGTATTCTTCGTCAATACGTTGTCCCTACCGGTAAATACGGGTATCATCTTCTTTATCTTCACGATGTTTGCCCTGCTCGTTGTCGCTATCGCCGTTACACACATCTTCAAGGCGAGAGTCTGGAACCTTATCGCAGTATGCGTTACGATGATTATGCTCGGCTTCTCGTCGTATGCCGCCGTAACCATTCGCGCATCGGTAAATCCGCCGATGAACTCCAACTACCCCGACTCCCCTACTGCCCTGTTGTCGGTACTCAATCGCGACCAATACGGCAACAAACCTCTCCTCTATGGTGCTTCGTATGCTGCACCCGTGGAGAGCTACACCGAAAAGACATTCTACCACTATAATAGAGAGAGCGGCAAGTACGAAAAGCGCACTACGGTTGATGACTACGTCTATCCATCGGAGTTCAAGCACCTCTTCCCACGAATGTGGAACTATATGAAGAGTGAGCGCGACTACAAACCTTGGGCTGCCTACCGCACGAAGATGGACTTTGTCCGTGACGAGGAGGGTAATATCCTCTACGACGAGAGTGGCAAGCCTATGCGCGAGGAGGTGTTAGATTTTGGACGAAAGGTGCCATACAACAACGGAGAGTACCAGCAGACTATCGTTGAGCCGACATTCTTGGAGAATCTCAAATTCTTCTTCGACTACCAACTCAACTATATGTATTGGCGATACTTCTTGTGGAACTTTATCGGACGACAAGACGATATACAGGCCGACAACAACACAATCACCAACGGCAACTGGATATCGGGCATAAAGCCGATAGATGCCCTCTACATCGGACCGCAGGAGAACCTGCCTCGCGAGATGGAGAACAATCGCGCCCGCAACGTCTATTTCTTCCTGCCATTCCTGCTCGGAATGATAGGTCTTGTCTATCAACTCGTGCGCGACCCTCGCAACTTCACGATTGTAACGTGGTTGTTTGTGATGATGGGTATCGCGCTGGTGGTCTATTTCAACTCCTCACCGGGCGAGGTGCGTGAGCGCGACTATGTATATGCCGGCTCATTCTACGCCTTCTCGATGTGGATAGGCTTGGGCGTGCTGGCGTTGTACGACCTCCTGACAAAGGCACTTAAAAAGCACCACAAGGTGGCTGCCGCAACGGCTACGGTGTTGGCGATGGCTGTTCCGGGTATTCTCTGCGCCGAGAATTGGGACGACCACGACCGTTCGCACCGCACAATGGCTCGCGACTTGGGCTACAACTACCTCTCCTCAATCGTTGAGCAGGAGGGTATCAGCCCGATTCTCATAAACTATGGCGACAACGACACCTTCCCCGTATGGTTTAACCAAGAGGTTGATGGCGTGCGTACCGATGTCCGCATTATGAATTCGAGTTACCTCGATGGCGAGTGGTATGTCGATGAGATGAAGTGCAAGGCAAACGATGCCGAGGGTGTTCCATTCTCGTTGCCGAGCCACAAATATACCTTCCAAAATGATTGGGTGCCTGTAAATTCGCGCATTGACCGAGTGGTTGATGCGAAGCAGGTTATGGAGTTTGTTCGCAGCGATGACCCTCGCACAAAGATGGATGTCGGCTTTGGCGAGTTGCAAGACTATATCCCGACAAAGCGTATCGCTATACCTGTGGATAAGGAGGCTGCTATCGCTTCGGGCATCGTGAAGAGGGAGGACTACGACCTGATGGTGGATACGGTATATGTGAACATCAACGCTTCGTCGCTCTCACGCTCGGAGTTGATGATGCTTGACCTCTTCGCCAACTTTGACTGGAAGCGACCTATATACTTCACGCAGGTATATATCCTCAATAAGTTCGGACTTGTGGACTACCTCCAATTTGACGGCTATGCCTACCGCTTCGTGCCGATACTCACACCTTACAAAGATTCGTGGAGCATCGGACGCATAGATGCCGACTACGCATACGACAAGTTGATGAAGACGTTCCGCTATGGCAACCTGAACAACCCGAAGGTCTATGTGGACTACTTCACGCAGTACAACTTGAAGGTGTCGCGCACACGAGAGGCGTTTGCACGCGTAGCACGTGAGTATATCAAGCGTGGCGACAAGGAGAGCCTGCACCGTGCCGAAGAGTTGCTCGATCGTGGTTTGGAGGTGCTGCCGATAGAGCAGATTCGCTTTACCGAGGCAAACACCACTCCTTTTATTGAGTGCTACTACGATATGGGGCTTACCGAGAAGGCGGACAACCTCCTCTTGGCGTATGGCGACAATCTGATTGACTATATCGAGTACTACAACCAATTTGAGGGTACGCAGGGCGATATGGTCTATTCGGAACTCGCGGATAAGTTTGACGAGTTCTCGCGCCTCTACTACCTCGCCGCATACTACGATAGAACCGACATCGTGGAGGTTATGAACGAATACTTCCGTTCACTCGGAGTGCAGGACAATGACCTTATCCTCACCCAGCGCGAGAAAGACTCACTCGGAATACAGGGCGCACCAAAAACGAAGTTATAATTGAGAGGCTATTAGCCGTTAGCCATTGGCCATTGGCTTTTTTAGAGAAATTAGGGAGTTTAGCGATGCTATTCTCCCTATTCTCATTAAATTCACTACGCTCCCTATGTCGTGGGTATGATTTTCAATACCCGTGTTTGCGGTGGGTGCGTTCCTCTTGTGGGGTGGGTATCGTTTTCGATACCCACGAGAGCGAAGGATTACCCTTTGTTGGTTTTTTGCTCCCTTTTTACTGCTGGGTATCGTTTTCGATACCTGTGAAGATTAAGGGGCAATCGTAGGGTTAATTAAAGTTATCGCCTCGCAGTTTTTTTATTCTGCGAGGCGATAGTTGTATTTTTATCGAGTAAGTTTTAGTTTGTAATAAATTAGACCTCCCCAATCTGCATATCTAGTTTTTTCTAACACCACTGACTGATTGTTTTTATTCCAACAATAACTGTTATCTTTTTCTGTTGGACTCTGGTCGAATTTATTAATAAGATAATCTCTTAATAAGTCGATATTCTTAGTACTTCCAACTATAACATTATCGCCAAATATTGGCGATACAAGAACTTCAATGCTTGATAATTGCCCATCTGTAAATATGGGTTTCGAGTGCAATATAATATCATAATCAATATATGATGCAAATGTGTCATCGTAGGGCGAATTTGCTCCATATGATTTAATTTCGACCATTCTATTGCTGCTAAACCAATACATAGAATATAAGCCTTCATCGTATAAACGCAATTTTCCCGATGATTTAAGTTTGCTGATAAGAGAGTTGTAGGCACTGCGACTCATTCCTAATTTTATTCCTCCTATATCAAACTTAAAGTTTCTTTCTTTGGCGATTCTCTCTGCTTCTTTTCTTCTTTCCTCTGCCTCTTTCTTTCGCTTTTCCGCAAGTCGCCTTTGTTCTCTTATTTCTTCCAATGATGTTAAATAACCTTTCACCTCCGTGCATTGAAGCGTCTCAATATGATACTTTTCTAAAAGTTCGATAACCCTTTTAATTTCCTCATCATCTTCTTTCTTGAATGCAAGATACGCTTCCTGCTTTAATTTGTCGGGATTCATTTTGTAGTTCAACAATTCCTTATTTGTCGAATCATACAAATCCTTCATTTCTTCATACTGTATAATAGCAGAGTTTCTTTGGACTGTAATTATAACAGCGTAAGCAATTGCTACAATAGATACTATTGATGCAATAAGTGTAATTAACTTTTCTTTTTTCATTTTACTTTATGTTAGAGTTTGTTTGTTCCGTTTGCTTCTCGAATTCTTTACGAATATCGTCAAAATATACAGCGTCCCCTTTTGAGTCTTGTAAGCCTATTTCATACTCTACAATATGTTCTAGCATATGAGCCTTGCTGCCATAGATAGACTTAAAAGAGGAAACATATTCATTTATTTGTGAT